>CAZWJB010000023.1:2087-13722 GCA_964634485.1 uncultured Thiohalobacter sp.
CAGGTCTTGAATCTCATGCGTGTTTCTTCCCGGTTTCTGAATATCGAACTGGCTGTGCATTATAGTTATCAAAAAACTAAATGCAAATCGTTCTCATTATGATATTTGGGCGAGTTGTTGCGGGCATGGTCCGGACGCAGGGAGTAAAGATGTCGGACCCCGTCAGAGCGGCCGCAGTACTGCGAGCAGCACTACCAGGACCAGAATAAGAGCAGGTAACTCATTGAACCATCGGTAGAATATTGCCGAGTGCCGGTTCATGCCAGCGGCAAAACGTTTTACCAGCACGGCGCAGGCGACATGGTAGGCAATCAGCACGCCGACCAGCAGCAGCTTGATTTGTAGCCATAGCTCGGTTATCGGCCAGTGCCATTTGGCCAGTAGCCAGACGCCGAATACGGTCGCGAGTATGGCGCCGAGCGTCATGATCGCGAACAGTTTGCGTTCCATAATCCTGAAACGTTCGTTGCCGGCTGAATCGGTGCAGTCGACGTGATAGACAAACAGACGCGGCAGGTAAAAGAGGCCGGCGAACCAGGTGACCATGAAGATAATATGCAGTGCCTTGAGCCAGAGCATCGTCAAGTGGAACGGGCCAGTAGTTCCAGCACCAGGCCACGGATCTTTTGCGTGTCCAGTGCGCCGCTTTCCTGGAGTACAACCTGGCCGTCAGGTGCTATTAAAAAAGTACTTGGCGTGACACTGACATTGCCAAATGCCCTGGCTGCTGCACTGTCAATATCCAGTGCCAGCGGATAGGGGATCTGTTTGGCCTTGCTGAGCTCGATCACCCGGTTGGGTGGATCATACGCCATGGCAATACCGATCACCGCCAGGCCACGCGGGGCCAATTCATTGTAAAGCGAAATCAGGTGGGGCATTTCCCGGATGCAGCTGCTACAGGTGGACGCCCAGAAAGTGACCAGCACCGGTTGTCCGCGCAACTCCGTCAGGCTCAGCTTGTCACCCTGCAGGGTGGTGACGGTAATATCCGGTGCCTGTGCGATTCCGGCCGGGGCCAGCCACAGCGAACCCAGGCCACCGAGCAGGGCCAGGACAAGTGTGCTTACAAGGAGATGTTTCAGTCGCATGGTGACGAAATGGTAACGTTTCCTGCCAGCAGGTGCGAGCAGGCTCGTCGCTACAACTGGCTTTTATCCGGGGCTGTTTGCTTGGTTTCGGTGGGCGCAGTGTCTGCGACCACGGGTAGAAAATTCATTGCCAGCACACGGTAAATGGGTTCCGGGCACACCAGGCGTGACGTCATGTAGGCAATAAAGGACGTGGCCATCAGCGGCAGCAGCAGGCTGTGGTTGTCGGTCATTTCCATGACGATAACGAACGCCGTAATCGGGGTCTGTACCACGCCGGTGAAATAGCCCACCATGCCGAGAATGATGATGGCCGACACCGGCAGGCTCGGCATCCAGCTGGCGATTTCCGCGCCCACACCAGCGCCGGCGGCCAGCGAGGGTGCGAAGACGCCGCCCGGGATACCGCTGAGATAGGAGAACAGGGTGGCCAGCATTTTCATCAGCGGATAGCTCTCCGGTAATGTGCTGGCGCCGGTGATGATGGCCTCCGCTTCCTGGTAGCCAGTGCCGTAGGCGGTGTTGCCGGACAGGAAACCTGCGCTCGCAATGCCCAGGCCGCAGACAATGGCAACCGCTACGGGGCGGCGTTTCAGCAACGGCGCAAGGCGGCGCGAACCCTGGATCAGTGCGGTACTGAACAGGCCGCCCAGCAATCCCCCGACCACACCACAGACCAGTACCGGCAGCAGGAACTGCGAGGTTTCCAGAATCGCCGAGGTGGAACCGAAATAGGTATAGTTGCCCTGGATGGCGATGGCGGTAACGCCCGCCAGTAATACCGCAGTCAGCACTACGCCGCTGGTGCGTTCCTCGAAGGAACGCCCCATTTCCTCCACCGCGAACAGGATACCCGCCAGAGGTGTATTGAAGGCAGCGGCGATACCCGCCGCGCCACCCGCCAGTATCAGCCCCTTGTCCATATAGTGGTGCGGGAATCTGGCAAACCGGCCCAGCGAAAACATGATAGCTGCACCAATATGTACAGTCGGGCCCTCGCGGCCTATAGAAGCGCCGCTCAGCAGGCCAAGCAAAGTCAACAGGATTTTTCCGAAAGCGATGCGAAATGAAAGCAGTACCGTGCGGGACGCGTGCTCAGGTATTTGTAGCGCTGCGATGGATTGTGGAATACCGCTCCCTTGTGAACCAGGGAAGAACCGGCGTGTTAACCAGGAGACCAGCACCAGCCCCAGCGGGCAGACCACGAAGGGCGCATAGGGTGACACATCGACCAGCAGGTGGAACCAGTCATTGGCGTGCTCGCTGCTGATGGCGAAACCGCTCGCCACCAGACCCACCAGAATGGCGCCCGACCAGAGCAGGATGCGTATTTTCCAGGCATCGCGGGACAGCAGAGTTTTTCCGGAACGGCGCAGATGGGGCAGCATGGGGGTCCAGCTCCGTCAAGTAGGGGGTGTGCAGGCGCGCCATGTTATTTCTCCGGCCCGCCACATGCAATCGTCCTGAATGGACAAGCATTTCCATAGTGCGGAGAATACGACGTCTGGAACAGAGGCAGGTGGAGTAGATACAGCCAATGATCAGAGTCGGTGTTGTCGGTGGAACCGGATATACGGGGGTCGAACTTTTGCGCTTGCTGGCGCTGCATCCCGCGGTGCAGCTCAGCGTCATCACATCCCGCAGTGAAGCGGGTAGCAAGGTTGCAGACCTTTTCCCCAATCTGCGCGGTTATGTTGATCTCGAGTTCAGTGATCCTGAACTGTCGGTGCTGGCCGGGTGCGAGCTGGTATTTTTCGCCACGCCTAACGGTATAGCCATGGGTATGGCCGGGGAGTTGCTGGAGCGTGGTGTGAAAATTATCGATCTGGCAGCCGACTTCAGATTGAAGGATCCGCAGCTGTGGCAGAAGTGGTACGGCATGGAGCACGCCTGCCCCGATATTCTGGCAACTGCCGTGTATGGTTTGCCCGAGATGAATCGCGAGGCGATTGCAAGGGCACAGCTGGTGGCGAACCCGGGCTGCTATCCCACCGCGGTGCAACTGGGATTTCTGCCATTGCTGGAATCCGGTTGCATCGATGCATCCACGTTGATCGCAGACTGCAAGTCGGGCGTCAGTGGTGCGGGGCGTAAAGCCAGTATCGGTGCTCTGCTGGCCGAGGCTTCGGAGAGTTTCAAGGCTTATTCGGTGCCGGGACATCGTCACCTGCCGGAAATCCGTCAGGGTCTGGAGCAGTGCTCCGATTCCGCCATCGGGTTGACCTTTGTGCCGCATCTCACACCCATGATCCGCGGCATTCATGCCACGCTGTACGCGCGCCCGACGACCGTTGCCGTGGACCTGCAGGCGGTGTTTGAAGCCCGTTATCAGCAGGAGCCATTCGTGGACGTATTACCCGCTGGCTCGCATCCGGAAACCCGCACCGTTAAAGGGGCTAACTACTGCCGCATTGCAGTACACCGGGCGCCGGATACAGGTACTGTTGTGGTGTTGTCGGTTATCGATAACCTGGTCAAGGGGGCGGCCGGCCAGGCTATCCAGAACATGAATATCATGTCAGGATTCGAGGAGAGCACCGGTTTGCAATCCATCGCTCTTATGCCGTGATAGCGGCACGATAGTTGCTATGATATTTACAGGAAACGATGGTGTCCGGTAAGCGAAAAATCCTGGTTTACCAGCCGGTATATGCATGGCTGGGTCTCGCTGTGGTAATGGTATTTCTGACCATGGCAGCTTACCTGTTGTTTGAGTCCGGAATACGCTATTCCGGCGAGCGTGTGGAGCAGTTAACGCAGCAACTGGATAGTATTGAAGGCAGCTACGAGGCACTGCAGCAGGCCAATACTGAATTGCAGGAGCAGCTTGCGGTTCTCAAGCGATCCAGCGAGATCGACAGGCGCGCTACGCGCGAGGTGCGCAATGAGTACGCGGGTCTGCGCGAGAAGGCGATGGAATTGCGCAAGCAGCTGGCATTCTATCAGGGCATTGTTTCGCCGGGAGATGCCAGGCCCGGGTTGAGGATACAGCGCTTTCATCTGGAGCCCACTCAGGAAGAGGGCGGTTTTTTCTTCAGCCTGACCCTGACCCAGGTGAAACGAAACGAACGATATGTGCGCGGTGTCGTAGAAATGGAAATCGACGGGATGCAAGATGGCAAGCCGAAGCTGCTGAAATTCAGCAAGCTGGCTGCAGGCAATAGCAAGGTATTGAATTTCAAGTTCCGGTATTTCCAGAACTTCGAGGGTGAAATCCGGATTCCGGCACAATTCAAACCACAGCAGGTGCGTATTTTGCTGAAACCAAAGGGGAAAGGGCAGCCGCCTGGTATAGAGGAAACAATGGATTGGCCGGTCTGAGAAGACGGGTTGTTGATTGATCAGGAGATAGACCATGTTTGGAATTGGCAAGAAATCAGGTTGTTCCGGGATAGATACAGTAATCGGCTCGCAGACCCATGTGGAGGGCGATATACGCTTCAGCGGGGGGCTGCACGTTGATGGCACCATAAAGGGAAACCTTGTTGCAGAGCCCGGCACCGAAACGGTGCTCACGGTAAGCGAGAAGGGGCGTATTGAAGGGGATGTAAGGGTTCCGAACCTGGTGCTGAACGGTGCCGTGCAGGGTGACGTGTACGCCAGTGAACGTGTCGAACTGGCCAGCCATGCCAGGGTGACGGGTAATGTGTATTACCATCTGATCGAAATGGCCATGGGTGCCGAAGTGAATGGCAATCTGGTGCACCGGGTCGAGCCACAGCGGGCGCCGTCGAATACTGCGCAGAACGTTGAGAGCATCGAATGCGCTGACACTGGCGGCATGTCGGTAGCCAAGTAATACTTGACCAAATTAGTAGGGAAATGCCATACTTCCCCCAGTGCTGATTGAATGCCAGTGGAGACGGATAGATGAGTGAAAGTAGCGCCGAACAGGTTAATTCCGGCGACGAGTTGATGGTAGTCACCGATGCTGCGGTCAACAAGGTCAAGGGGTTGATCGAAGAGGAGGACAAGCCGAACCTGATGCTGCGGGTTTTTGTCACCGGCGGTGGTTGTTCCGGTTTCCAGTATGGATTCACTTTCGAGGAAGCGGTCAATGACGGTGATACCGAAGTGGAAAAGGATGGTGTCAAGCTGCTGGTCGACCCCATGAGTTTTCAGTACCTGGTGGGCGCCGAGATCGATTACAAGGAAGATCTTGAAGGTTCAAGGTTCGTGATCAAAAATCCCAACGCCACAACTACCTGTGGGTGTGGATCCTCTTTCTCGGCCTGAGATATTTCCGCGTATATTCGTAAAGGGGCGCATATTGCGCCCCTTTTTCGTATTGCTGTCGCCATAACCACCAGTAGCTGTAAACCGTTATACTAACCGCTCAGTGTCGGCAGCTGCACCCGGTTATCAGGAGAACGGAATGAGTGAGTATTTGCCCGGGCTGGAGGGGGTTCCGGCAACCCAGTCCAATATCTCTGACCTGGACGGTATCAAGGGAATCCTGACCTATCGCGGCTATCGTATCGTCGATCTGGCGCTCAACAGCACCTTCGAGGAAACCAGCCTGTTGCTGCTGGACGGCCATCTGCCGACTTACCAGCAGCTTGAGGAGTTTGATCAACAGCTGCGTTCCAATCGTATTGTGAAATACAACGTACGGGAGATCATGAAGTATCTGCCCGCTACCGGACACCCGATGGAAATGCTGCAGACTGCGGTGGCCAGCCTCGGTATGTTCTACCAGGGTGACGAGTGCCTTACCGGCAGCGATATGTGCGGAGACCTGAATTATGTGCACAATATGTCGGTCAAGATCATCGCGCGTATGGCGACCATCGTGGCTATGTGGGAGCACGTGCGCAATGGTTATGATCCCTATGCACCGCGCAAGGACCTGAACTACGCCGAGAACCTGCTGTATATGTTCAACGGCGAGGATCCGGATCCGTTCATGGCACGCATCATGGACGCCAGTCTGATTCTGCACGCTGAACATACGATCAACGCATCGACCTTTGCGGCACTGGTTGCCGGTTCAACGCTCGCCAGTCCTTTTCTGGTGATTGCGGCAGCCGTTGGTACCCTGGCCGGTCCGTTACACGGCGGCGCCAACCAGCGCGTGGTCGAAATGCTGGAGGAGATTGGCCGGCCCGAACATGTGAAGTCATGGCTGGATGCCAAGCTGGCCAGCAAGGCCAGAATCTGGGGTATGGGTCACCGTGAGTACAAGGTCAAGGATCCACGCGCCACTATCCTGCAGAAACTCATGCATGAATTGATGGAACATCGTGGTGGCAACATGGGCCCCATGTTCGAAACGGCACTGGCGCTGGAAGAGGCCTGTGAGGAAAAGCTGGCACCGAAAGGTGTGTATGCCAATGTCGATTTCTACTCTGGCATTCTGTACAAGGAAATGGGGATTCCGCCGGACCAGTTCACCTCGATCTTCGCTGTCGCCCGTTCAGCCGGCTGGCTGGCGCACTGGCGTGAACAACTGGGAGACAACAGGATATTCAGACCGACACAGGTCTATGCAGGCCAGTCAGAACGCGACTACATCCCGATCAGTGAGCGTTAGATTTTACCCGGGTAGATTGCCCCCAGAATCACTGGCCGGTTGGCGCCGGTAACCGCTGGAATATTGCCCGGTTTTCCTTCCAGCGTTTGCTTCGCAAGCCAGGCGAATGCAACCGCTTCCACCCAGTCCGGGTGCAGCCCGTATTTTTCAGTGGTCTCTACCCGTTGTTCGGGCAGTTGAGCCTGCAGGCACTGCATCAGAAAATCATTGTGCACACCGCCACCGCAGACCAGTACCTGTTTTACCGGCTGACCGAATTGTTCGAGCGAACCGGCGATGGTTTGCGCAGTGAATTCAGCCAGTGTTCTTTGCACGTCGGCAGCAGGCAATACGTGGTGAGCAGACTGAAGCAGGTTTTCGAGCCATTGCAGACAAAACAGTTCACGCCCGGTGCTTTTGGGTGGCGGCTGACTGAAGTAAGGATAGTCCATCAGTAGCTCCAGCAGGGGCTGATTCAGATCACCGCTGTGCGCCCATGCACCACGCTCATCGTAGTCACCCTGGCGGTTTTTCCGATACCAGGCATCGAGCAACACATTGCCTGGGCCGGTATCAAAACCGCTGATCGCCTTACTGTCAGCCGGTAGCAGGGTCAGGTTTGCCATGCCGCCAATATTCAGCACGGCGCGGGACGTTGCCGGGTCGTGAAACAGCGCCTGGTGAAAGGCCGGCACCAGGGGCGCACCCTGTCCCCCGGCGGCGATATCCCGGCGTCGGAAGTCCGCCACCGTTGTGATGCCTGTTTTTTCGGCGATACGATTGGCATCGCCCGCCTGCATACTGAACGCAGGATTGCCTCCGGGGGCGTGAAACAGGGTTTGACCGTGGCTGCCAATGGCTGTGATCTGACCGGTTTGCAAGCCGGCTTTGGCGATGAGGTCGAGCGCAGCGTCGGCAAACTGTTCGCCCAGTTCCGCATCCAGTGCGCCTGCATCCTGCAGTGAAACGCTCTGCGGAGCGGCAACAGTTTCCAGGATGCGGTCGTGAAGCCGTGCTGGCCAGGGACAGGTCAGGGCGGTCAGAAGCGCGGGAATATCACCCGACAGATCAACCAGCGCGGCGTCGATGCCGTCTATACTGGTGCCGGACATGAGGCCGAGATAATACTCAGGCATTGTGCCGTACGGTATTTGCGGGCCGGGTGGTTTTGCTGCTCAACGATCCTGCAGCGCAATAGTCCGGGTCTTTGCCAGTTTCAGCTGGGCCAGCAGATTTTCGGTGGCCAGTTTGAAATCCTGGCGGTATTTCCCGGGCAGGGGGGCGGCATCCGGCAGCTTGACGGTTAAGGGGTTACGGTGCACACCGTTAACGAGAAATTCGTAATGCAGGTGGGGGCCGGTTGCCAGCCCGGTACTGCCTACATAACCGATAATCTGACCCTGTTGTACCCGGCTGCCGGTGCGCAGGCCGCGTGCATAGCTGTTCAGGTGGGCATACAGGGTGCTGTAGTTGTTGCCGTGCTTGATGACCACGGTCTTGCCATAGCCGCCCTTTTTTCCTCGCAACACAATTTTGCCATTGCCGGTTGCCTTGATCGGTGTGCCACGTGCGGCTGCATAATCCACGCCCTTGTGCGCGCGTATTTTGTTCAGGATCGGATGTTTGCGGCCCAGGCTGAAACGCGAGCTGATACGTGAGAAAGCGACCGGGGAACGCAGGAAGGTTTTGCGCATGTTGTGACTGTCCGGCGAGTAATAGTCAGTGCGGCCTTGCTGGTCGGTATAACGCACTGCCTGGTAGACTTTGCCGTTATTGGTGAATTCGGCGGCGAGTATATTGCCCGTGCCAATGCGTTCGCCATCCAGGTAGAGTTCCTCGTAGATCAGGGCAAACTGATCGTTGTGGCGAATATCCAGTGCGAAGTCGATATCCCAGCCAAAGATACCGGCCAGCTCCATCGTGATATTTTCCGGCAACTTCGCCTGTTGTGCCGCAACAAACAGCGAGTTATCGATGGTGCCGGCTGCGTGCACGCTGCGACGTTCCGGAACGCGTGCGATCAGCTGAGCGTCATAACCTGATTCAGTACGGGTTACCTGCACCTGGTTCAGGGCGTCGATTTCGTACAACAGCTCCAGCAATCCTTCTTCCGGCGTCGTGCGCATGCGCAGTTTCTGCCCCGGGTAGATCCGAGTCAGCTTTTTGGCTATGCCGCCACTGGCGATAATGTCATGAAGCTGGCGTGGCGGAATGCCCTGTTTGGTGAAAATACGCGCCAGGCTGTCACCCGATTCTACGGTGACGTCGTGCCAGCTGCCGCGCTGCTGGTGCTCAGCCGAAGCGGGTTTCGCGGCTTGAAGAATGTCCTCGACCGGTGTAATCGAGACCTCGATTTTTGCTGATTCCCGGAGCGTTGCTTTCGGGAGATCAAGAGGCAGATCCTTGATACGTAACGCGTTTGCGTCATAGGACGTCAGCGAGAAAAATCCGAGCGCAAGCCCCGATGCGCCGCCCAGCAGCGCCCAGCGCAAGCCTTTGGCCCCGTGTTTGCCGGTCCGGCCACCGTACCAGCCCGACTTGTAATCCCGCATTGACGAATAATTGTACTGCACCAGAAATACCTTCCTAATCCCAGGTTTCAAACTAACTGACAGACCCGCTTGTGGTCAACTGTCACGGTTTATATTGGCAAGGCAGCAGAAATTATGCCAGTGTGGCCAGCAGCGCTCGGCGTATCGGCTGTCCTCACCAGTATGTTCCTGTAGTTCAACAAGTTAAGGGCCACACGTCAGGTTATCGGCCAACTTGTGCTACTCTTGCGCCCCAATTTTCAGGTACCGGGAGCGGTCAGATGTCTCACAGCGAGGCTTTGCAGCAGATCAAGCGGGGTTCGGAAGAAATACTGGTGGAGGCTGAACTGGTAGAGCGCCTGAAGGAAAGCCGTCCGCTGCGTATAAAAGCAGGGTTTGATCCGACGGCACCGGATCTGCACCTTGGCCACACCGTGCTGCTCAACAAGCTGCGTCAGTTTCAGGAACTCGGCCATGAAGCGCTTTTTCTGATTGGTGATTTCACTGGCATGATCGGTGATCCGACCGGTAAGAATGTCACGCGCAAACCGTTATCCCGCGATGAGGTCATCGATAACGCCAGGACCTATGAAACCCAGATTTTCAAAATCCTGGATCCCGAAAAAACGCTGGTGATGTTCAATTCAAGCTGGATGAATGAAATGAACGCCGCAGATCTGATCCAGCTGGCGGCGAAGCATACCGTTGCGCGCATGCTGGAAAGGGATGATTTCAGCAAGCGTTACAGCTCGGGTCAGCCAATTGCCATCCACGAATTTATTTACCCGCTGGTGCAGGGCTACGATTCGGTTGCGATAAAAGCCGACGTTGAACTTGGCGGTACAGACCAGAAGTTCAACCTGCTGGTCGGCCGCCAGTTACAGGAAGCTTACGGTCAAAAGCCACAGGTTGTATTGACCATGCCGATTCTGGAAGGCCTGGACGGTGTGCAGAAGATGTCCAAATCGCTGGGCAACTATATTGGCATAAGCGAGGCACCAGACGAAATGTTTGGCAAGCTGATGTCCATATCGGATGAGCTGATGTGGCGCTATTTCGAGTTACTGAGTTTCCGCTCCATCCCGGAAGTGAAGGCGCTGCGCAAGTCGATGGATGATGGGCGCAATCCACGTGATATCAAATTCGAGCTGGGCAGGGAGCTTGTGGCGCGTTTCCATTCCCAAAGCGATGCAGATCGCGCGCAGGAGAATTTTATCGCCCGTTTTCAGAAAGGTGCGATGCCCGACGACATGCCCGAGATCAGGTTGCGGGCTGGCGAGGGCGGTATGCCGATAGCAAACGTGCTGAAGGAAGCCGCTCTGACTTCGAGCACCTCGGATGCGATGCGTATGATCAGGCAGGGGGCGGTCCGCATCGACGGGGAAAAGGTCAGTGATACCGGATTGCGGCTGCAATCGGGCGTCAGCTGCGTTTGTCAGGTGGGTAAACGCCGCTTTGCCCGGGTCGTGATGGCTTAGCCGGCATATGCTGTACAAAGGTCTATAGTGATAACGTAGCCTGATAGGCGGGCAGGGTTTTGGTTTATAATCAATCCAGCCATCCCGGTAGGGGAATTGTTCGACGACGCATTGTCGGGCCGGGGATCACTGGAGGAGGTCCTGGTTATGGAAAATAAAACCATCTTGCTGGTTGAAGACAACCCGGATGATGAAGCGCTTACGCTGCGTGCACTGAAGCGTAACAACATTCTCAATGAGGTTATCGTGGCGCATGACGGCGCGGAAGCGCTGGATTATCTGTTTGCGCGTGGAGTGCACAGCGACCGGGATGCAGGCAAGCTCCCCGAAGTGATCTTGCTGGACCTGAAGCTCCCCAGGATTGACGGGCTGGAAGTGCTGCGACAGATCCGCAAGGCTGAATCCACCCGGCGACTCGCGGTCGTCATTTTGACCTCCTCCAATGAAGAGCGGGATATTATTGCCGGCTACGACCTCGGGGCTAACAGCTATATCCGCAAGCCGGTCGATTTCAAGCAGTTCATGGAGGCAGTTCGCCAACTGGGGGTTTACTGGCTGGTATTGAACGTTTCACCAGTCTGCAGATGACCCTGGTCCCTACTGAATTTACTGATTTATTAAGTATTATCATCGATTTCCCTGCCCCTTCGACGGCAGCCGGAATTTCTTCTTGACGGTCCCATGACGGGCTGTATAATGCGCGCCTCTGCCTCGGGGCGGATGCATTTTTCACCCGAAACAAGGCAGAAAAGTATTGACTGAACAGGTGATTATGTTTCATACTTGTCGGTCTTCGTTGGCCAGAGCGCCAACGAGTTCTTTAACAATCTGGATCAGGTAATTTGTGTGGGTGCTTACGTCGAACTGGTTGCGTAGCTAAAGCAACATTCGATGGAAGCAAACTCAAGCAATTCCGAGTTTTGTGTACATCGAGCCAGATTTGTCGCCTCAAGCGACTAAAGTGATTGAACTGAAGAGTTTGATCCTGGCTCAGATTGAACGCTGGCGGCATGCCTAACACAT
>CAZWJB010000024.1:0-11508 GCA_964634485.1 uncultured Thiohalobacter sp.
AATACATCGAGCTCAATCCAGATTAGAGCCCTAACGCCTTGCTCAGCTGGCCTAAATGTTTTGCGGTTTTTGTGGCATGAGTCGCCCGAGGGTGCCTGAACGTTGGTATGTCTTGTTGAAGCAACGGACGTAATAGTGGCCCACTCTCTGCATCATGCGCGAGATGCTTCCCTGCTCCCGGAACAGTTAAGTAAACAGGAATAAAGCTCAGTCGTAACGTTTCCGGTCTTTACGCCGGGCGCCTGACTTCTGGGTAATCACGCCATGTATAGCCTCAAGGCCCGGGATTTCAACAATCTCGTCGTAGGCGTGATTCAGGCATTTCAGCAGCAGGCGTTCGCCATCAATAACCAGCTGCCGGAAATAGAATTCGTCGTTGTGATTCGCGACCACGAAGCAACCATCCTTCACATGCCCTTCCGGGTCGATCACGATAATACAACCGTGCTCGAATTCCGGCTCCATCATATCCCCGAGCACCCTGAGTACAAAAGGTTCTGCTGCTGAACATCCGGTGGCTTCCACCTGCTGCCCCCTTATTTAAATACAGTCGCTGAAAAATGCATTTTAGCACGGCTCAGACCACCATTCCGGCACGCTTACTGTGCCTGTGCAATCCAGCCGTGACCCCAACAATACTTCATATATTTCATATTGTTACACTTTTTCATATATGACCCGGGCAAGCCTTCGGCAAAGCCCTAAAGTAAGCCGGTATGACGCCGCCACATTCTGCAATAACGGTCTCACTGCTTGTAAAAGGAATATCCGTGACCCCGCAGGACCTGATTTCACGCAACGTACGTCTAGTATCGCTTCCTGAAGTCTGTATTCAGGTTCAGGCACTCGCAGATTCTGCGCACACCACCGCCCAGGATATCGGCGACGTGGTAGGCAAGGACACCGCCCTCACCACCCGCCTGCTGAAGCTGGTAAACAGCGCTTATTTCGGACTGCCCAGAAAAGTCGACACCGTCACACGGGCGGTCAACATGATCGGTATGCGTGAACTGCGCAATCTGACCATGGCTGCCTCTGCGGCGGAAGTATTCTCGCGTATCCCCGGCAACCTGATCGACATGGCCGCCTTCTGGCAACACAGCGTGTACTGCGGACTGCTGGCACGCAACTTCGCCCAGCGTTGCAGTGTACTGCACAGCGAACGCCTGTTTACCGCCGGTCTGCTGCACGATGTCGGCCGGCTGCTGATGCTGACCAAGCTACCGGATGAAATCAGCCAGGCTGAATCCATGCGCCTGCAATCCGACAGGGACATTTGTGAAATCGAACGCGAGCTGGTGGGTTTTGATCACGCAGAAGTCGGACAGGCCCTGCTGCTGCACTGGAACATGCCGGAAAACCTGTGCACATCCGTCCTCTACCACCATAATCCCGAAGACGCGCACGACGCACATCTGGAATCCGCACTACTCCATATCGCAGACCAGGTCACGCACTGTGCGCAGGAAAGCAAGGATCCGCTGGGTTCCCAATTCTATGACCCCTACGGTGCGCTACTGGATTCTGATCTGAATGCCGGGGATATTGCTGTTGCAGCTGTCTCTGCCATCAGCCCGCAAGCACTGTCGCTTACAAAAACAGGAAAGGATGACATTGTTGCTGCCGTTGACAAGAGTGCCGCTGCCTTCAACCAGGTGCTCGACCTGCTCTATCCGATGGCCTGGGAAACCCCCAGATAGATCGGTAATTGCAGGCTAGTCTACAGCGGCCCAGTAATACCAGCTCGCGATGGTTCGATACGGCCGCCACTGCTCGGCAAGTTCCAGATAGCGGTCATAGTCCGCATCGTCCGGCAGCTTATAGTGCATCCTGATTGACTTGCGCAGGGCAAGATCTCCGATCGGCAGTACATCCATGCGCCCCAGCGAGAACATCAGCAACATGTCCGCGGTCCAGCGCCCGATACCCGGTAGTTCCATTAGCAGCTCGGATACCTGTTCATCGTTCAGGGTGTCCAGCAGCTCCAGGTCCAACTCCCCACAACGCACGCGCCTGGCGATTTCCCGGATGTAACGGATCTTGGCGCCACTCAGTCCACAGCTTCTCAAACTACGCTCCTGTATGCGGTAAAAGTGTTGCGGCTGAAACAGGTCCGTAGCAAGCCGTTCCTGCAAACGCTGCAGAATCGTCTGCGCCGCCTTTACCGACAGTTGCTGATTCACGATGGCCCAGACCAGGGTGTGAAAATGCGGTTTGGGGTCCTGCATCAAGGTGCAGGGGCCCTGTTGTTGAATGACATTCGCCAGCACCGGATCAATGCTTTTCAGATGCTGCTCGGCCTTGCGGATACGAGCCTTCATGACCCACCCAGCCCTACGGACAGCACAGCGAAGGTCACGATGGCCATACCGGCGGCAGCAATCGCTGCCTGCCGTTTCCAACCATACAGCAGCAATAGAACAACAACTGTCCATCCCATCAACAGTGGCCAGATTTGAACCTCACCCGGCACCGTCGTGTCCTTCCAGATCTACCCGGTGCCAGTTTTCATCATCGCGGTACACTTCATGTTTTGACCAGCCACTAAACTCCAGACGCGTCGCCACCCCGCTGGAGCGTCGTCCGTCTCCTGCTATTACCTTATAGATCAGCGTATCTTCAGGATCACCGGGGCCGCCCGATTCGTCGACAATCTGCCGCACCGACCATTGATCGCCATATTTACCATTGCTGTAGTAATGCCCCAATTTCAATTCTTCGAACGGAAACTGACTCGCAAGCGAGCGCTTTGTTGCCAGTTCATAAATAGCCAGCAGGTCCTGCTCCGAAACATCGATAAAGGAATCGACTTCATGCAGCGCGTACACCAGATCCTCGTGCGAAATCGACGACCTGGCCTTTAACTGTGGCTGACCAGACTGGACTTGCTTCTTTAGACTGGCGGGGTAGCGACGCCAGGCAAAGGGATAGTTGAACAGCACGGCAATTGTCATGATCACCAGCACGTTCAGCAATACCGGCGTGAGCACGAACTGGTAACCCAGCGCGTGTACGCTGTCACCGCCCACCACCGCAGCCAGTGCGCTGGCACCACCCGGTGGATGGATACAGCGCAGATAGTGCATGGCGCCGATAGCCAACGCCACTGCCAGCGCCGCGGCCAGCAGGATATCCGGCACCAGCTTTGCACAGCTCACACCTATGACCGCCGACACCAGGTGCCCGCCAATCACCGGCCAGGGCTGGGATAAGGGGCCGTGCGGCACGGCAAACAGCAATACGGCACTGGCCCCCATGGAGGTCACGATCAACGTTGCAGCAAGCGGACCGACGAACACTGTGCTGATCTGCAGGATGCCGTAGATACTCAGAAAACCACCGATGGTGGACACCACGCGTTCAGTATGACTGACCGGACTGAGCTCAATACCCAGCAGGCGTAACAGGGAATTTTTTGGTGCCTTGCCCATTGTTATTTCAGTAACTCCATCAGATCCTGTTCCGACAGTACCTTCACACCCAGTGCCTCTGCCTTTGCCAGTTTCGACCCGGCTTTCTCACCGGCGATAACCGCCGTGGTTTTCTTTGACACGCTGCCGGATACTTTCGCACCCAGCGCCTGCAGCTTCTGTTTAGCCTCTTCCCGCGTGATACCGGACAGGGTGCCGGTCAGCACGTAGGTCTTGCCCTGTAGCGGCTGGCGGGTAGTACGTTCCACATCCGGCCAATGGATACCCGCAGCCTGCAGGCGTGCGATAACTTCCTGGTTATGCGGCTGCTGGAAAAACTGCACGATGTGCTGCGCCACCACCGGCCCGATATCGTGTACGGCCTCCAGTTGTTCCTGCGTGGCCTGCATCAGTGCATCGAGGCTGCCGAACTCGTTGGCCAGTATGCGTGCGGTAGCATCGCCAACTTCGCGAATACCCAGCGCGTACAGGAAACGATCCAGCGTCGTGTCTTTACTATCCTGCAAAGCCTTGATCAGATTTTGTGCGGACTTTTCCCCCATACGTTCCAGGCCGGCAAGTTCCTCTGCTGACAAGTCATACAGCCCGGCAATATCCCCTACCAGCTTCTGATCCACCAGCTGCTCGACCAGTTTATCACCCAGGCCTTCAACATCCATGGCGCGCCGGGAGGCAAAATGTTTGATCGCCTCCTTGCGCTGTGCCTCGCAATACAGGCCGCCACTGCAACGCGCCACCGCTTCGCCTTCCGCTTTATCGATGTCCGAGCCACACACCGGACAGCGGGTCGGCATATCGAAAGGTCTGGCATTCGCGGGGCGTTTATCGAGGATGACGGACACGACTTCGGGTATTACGTCGCCGGCGCGGCGCACGATCACGGTATCGCCAATGCGTACGTTCTTGCGCCGCACCTCGTCTTCGTTGTGCAGCGTGGCATTGGTGACCGTCACCCCGCCGACAAAGACCGGCTCCAGCCGCGCTACCGGCGTAACAGCGCCGGTGCGGCCGACCTGTACGTCGATATCCAGCACCCGGGTCAGTTCTTCCTGAGCCGGAAACTTGCGCGCGATGGCCCAGCGTGGTGCGCGTGCGACGAACCCCAGTCGTTGCTGCAAGTCCAGTCGGTCCACCTTGAACACAACACCATCGATATCAAACGGCAGGTTGCTGCGTTGCTTTTCCAGCTTGCGATAATAGTTTATGCACCCCTGCAGGCCCGACACGCACTCAATGTCCGGGTAGACACGCAGGCCCCACCCACGGAGTTGTTGCAGGGTCTCGCTGTGCCGATCGGCCAGAGCCCCCTGCTCCACCAGGCCCGTACCGTAACAATACATTTCCAGCGGACGCTGCGCGGTGATTTTCGGGTCCAGCTGACGCAAACTGCCGGCGGCGGCATTACGGGGATTCACAAAGGGTTTTTGCTGCTGTTGCCGGGCACGCTCGTTGAGCTTGCGGAAGCCTTTGTGTGATATGAATACTTCGCCCCGGACTTCCAGCCGCTGCGGGTAACCGACACCCAGCAGGCGCAGCGGAATGGACGGTATGGTTCGCACATTCAGCGTTATATCCTCACCCGTGCTGCCATCGCCGCGTGTAGCACCACGCTTCAGTACGCCGCCCTCGTATAACAGGCTTACCGCCAGACCGTCCAGTTTTGGCTCTGCAGCATATTCCACGCTCTCCATGTTCAGGCGCTCGCGTACACGGCGATCGAACTCACCCAGCTCATCGTCATCGAAGGCATTATCCAGCGACAGCATCGGCACTTCGTGGCGCACTTCACCGAACACGCTGAGGGGTTCGGCGCCAACACGCCGGGCAGGTGAATCTTCAGTGATCAGTTCAGGGTGGGTCTGTTCAAGAGCCTGCAGTTCACGCAGCAAACGGTCATACCCGGCGTCGGGAATCTGCGGGTCATCGAGTACGTAATAGCGATAGTTATGTAGCTGAATCTGTTCACGGAGCTTTGCTGCACGTTGCGCCGGATCCAGCTTCTTGACCGGGCTTTTTATGATGCGGCCCTGTGCAGGAAATGATCCTCGACTATCCCCTCCCGGATCTGCATAAGCGACTGGTGGGTAACCACACACTGCTTCTGGTCCTGCAGTTCACCGCCCAGTTCTACGGCCAGGCGTTCTGCAGTGTGTACAAAGTCATCGAAAGCCTCGACAGGATCCAGCGGACCGGGTAATTGCAGGAACAGTGTAATTCCCGGTGTTGAGAAACGGTGCATGTCGGTTGCGGAAAAGGTGCCGGGTTTTACCAGGTTGGCAACACCAAAAACAGCCTGTTGCCTGCCGGCGGCAACGGTTACGCGCTGATAGGTACCCTGATCGCCGAATTGCAGTTTGTTGTTCTGCAACGCCTTGAGCAAGGCGTCCCCGGAAAATACGCCGTCTTGCGGTGCTACGACAGAAATAATCAGCAGACGCTCGGATTCAGTGACGACAGGTTCCGGGTCCTGCCCGGACATCACCTGCTCCATGCGCGCCAGTTCCTGGTCGATTGCATCCTCATCAGGTTCGTCTGTTTCCCGGTACCTGGTGACAGAATCGGGGAATCCGGCAGCTTTGCGTGGGCGGTTCTGGTACCGGAACCAGGCGTAAACAGCGAATATGACCCCGGCGCCAAACAGCAACAGGATCAGGCGCAGGTCATCCATGCTCAGACCGCCGCGAGTTGTACCGCTTCGTCGACGTCGACTGCTACCAGGCGGGAGACACCGGGTTCATGCATGGTCACGCCGGTTAACTGGTGTGCAAGGTCCATGGTGATCTTGTTGTGGGTAATGAATATAAACTGCACACGCTCGGACATTTCTCTCACCATGTCACAGAAACGGCCGACGTTGGCATCATCCAGCGGAGCGTCGACCTCATCGAGTATACAGAAAGGCGACGGGTTCAGCTCGAAGATAGAAAACACCAGTGCTACGGCAGTCAGCGCTTTCTCCCCGCCGGACAACAGATGGATGGTACTGTTACGCTTGCCTGGCGGACGCGCCATGACGGTAACACCGGCATCCAGCAGGTCCTCACCGGTCATTTCCAGATAGGCGTGCCCACCACCAAACAGGCGCGGGAACGTCCCTTGCAAACCGCTGTTGACCTTGTCGAAGGTTTCCCTGAAACGCGTACGGGTCTCCCGATCTATTTTGCGGATCGCGTTCTGCAGCATTTCCAGCGCCGCCGAAACGTCTTCGTGTTGTGCATCCAGGTATTGCTTTCGCTCGGACTGTTCTTCGTACTCGTCTATAGCTGCCAGGTTGATCGGGCCCAGCCGCTGGATACGGGTTGCCAGGCGCTCGGCCTCCTCTGCCCATGTTTCTACAGTGGCGTCCCCGGCCAGTTCTTCCACCAGGGCAGACAACTCGAAGCCGCTTTCACCAATCTGCTCAAGCAGGGTTTCCCCGCGCACCCTGATTTCCTGCCAGTCCAGCTTCTCGCGTCCCAGCTGGTCGCGCAGTTTCTGTACCGCATCATCCTTCCGGTGACGTTGCTGCTCATCCTCGCGCAAGCGGTGTTCTATGGACTCGACCTTTTTTCTTTCAGTGATCAACTCGGCTTCTACCGCCAGGCGTTTCTGCAGCCGGGTAGCCAGTTCTTCTTCCATCGCCTGCAACGGTGCTTCACTTTCGGACAAGGCCTGACGTAACTCGTCACGGCGTTGTTGCAGGTGCCTTTGCTGACCGCGCATACGTTCCAGATTTTGTGTAGTGGTTTCCTGTTCCGTGTGCCAGGACCGGTATTTCAATTCCAGCTCGTGTGCCTGATCGCGGTCACGCTGTGCGGTAGCACGTGCATCCTCCAGTGCGCCGCGCAAGCGGTCGCGTTCCGCCTGCCGCTGTTCGCGTTCATCCGCGAGTGTATCCAGAGCCGCGAGTGCTGCATGCAGGGTTTTGCGAGACGCATCGGCCGCTGCGCTGTCTTCATCCTGCTGGGCGTTGATTTCACCGGCTTCCCTGTGCAATGCGGCACTGCGTTTGTGGATCTGCTCGAGACGCGTGCTGCGCGCGTCAGACTGGGCGCGCGCATCGCTGAACTGACGGTGTGCCTGGTTGGCTTCAAGCTGCAACTCCTCGCGCCGTGCTTCTGCTTCCTGCAGCTCACCCCGCCCGTTTTCAAGCGCTTCTTCCAGGTCAGAGATAACCTCCTGATTGACTTTAAGTTGTTGCTCTATCTCTTTGATTTCTTTCTCGCGTCCCAGAACACCTGACTGGGCATTTTCGTCACGGGCCACGCGCAGCCAGCCACTTCCGATCCACACACCATCCTGCGTGACCACAGACTCATGGGCAGCCAGGCCAGCACGCAACTGCAGGGCGGCCGACAATGATTGGGCGACATACACGCCATCCAGCAAGCCATCCAGCGACCAGGGCGCCCGTACTTTGCCGGTCAGCAGATCACCCCTGGCAGCAGATCCGGACTTCGCCGTTGCCCGCGTATCGACAATTGACAGCGCCCCCTGCCCCAGTTCACCAAGCGCCTCAGCCAGCGCATCGTTAACTTCGACACAGACCGCTTCCAGGTAAAAACCCAGCACGGTTTCGACTGCACGCTCCCAGCCGGCGTCGACATCCAGTTGCTCGGCCAGCCGTGGCGCGTCTGTCAGGCCACGGACATCCAGCCAGCGACTAATCCCGCCTTCACCCTCTTCTCCCAGCGCGGCCTGCTGCAGCGCCTGCAGGGAAGCCATACGGCCATGCAGGGACTGCTGCTGATTTTGCGCCTCGCTTAGTTCATGCTGCTGGGTACGGGTGGATTCGCGCAACGCCTCGATGCGGCCACGCAGCGTTTCCAGCTGTTCCTGTAACTGTTGCGCGTGCTGCTGACGTTCATCCGCCCGCTTTTCCAGCCCACTGATTTCGGTTTCCAGCGCACTGCTGTCTAGCTGCTCCTGCTCCTGCTCGATACGCTGCTGGCGTTGCGTGAGCTGCATCAGGTGACGTTCCAGATGGTCGATACGTGTACGCTCAACCTGCGCGGTCTGCGAACATTCGTTGGCGCGGCTGTTGAAAGCTTCCCATGCGGTTTGCCAGGCCTGCATTTCCTGTTCCGCCTGCTCCCGTGTCTCGCGCGACGCCTGTGCGCGGGTGCCGGTCTGCTCGCGTAGCGGTTCTATGTCGGCCAGCTCGCTGGCCAGTTGTTCCAGACGCTGGCTGTCGACCTTGATGTGAGCCTGTACTTCGTTCCAGGCCTGCCCGGTTTTCTCCAGCTCTTCCTGCTGACTACGGCGCGTTTCCTTGCCATGCTGAATTGCCTGCTCGACCCGCGCAACTTCGGCGCCGAGTTCGTAGTAACGCCCCTGCACCTTGTTGAAAAGATCCGACGCCTCGATATGTTCTGCGCGACCTGTCTCCAGTGCCGCTTCCACGGCGCGCAACTCCGCGATCACAGCCTGCAGACGTGTTTCGTGTTCCTGGATACGCTGGCGCCGGTCGCCACTTTCCTCGTGCAGTTCGTGATAGCGCAGCGTCAGCAGCTCGGCTTTGACCCGGCGCTCCTCATCACGCAACACCTTGAAACGCTCCGCGGCGCGCGCCTGACGCTTCAGCTTATCAAGCTGTTTCTCAATTTCTTCTCTCAAGTCATTCAATCTTGAAAGATTTTCATGCGTATGCCGAATGCGTCTTTCGGTTTCCCTGCGGCGTTCCTTGTATTTGGAAATGCCGGCCGCCTCTTCAAAAAACATGCGCAGGTCTTCAGGTTTGGCCTCGATCAGACGCGAGATCATACCCTGCTCTATAATGGAATAACTGCGTGGACCCAGTCCGGTGCCGAGGAAGATATCGGTAATATCCCGCCGGCGACAGCGCGTACCGTTCAGGTAATACCCCGATTGACCGTCACGTGCGACCTGGCGGCGTAATGAGATCTCGCTGTAACTGGCATACTGGCCGCCGACACTACCGTCGGTATTGTCGAACACCAGTTCAACGGAGGCCTGCGCTATCGGCTTGCGTACACTTGAACCGTTGAAAATAACATCGGCCATTGAGTCACCGCGCAGATTCTTGGCGGACGATTCGCCCATCACCCAGCGTACGGCGTCGATCACGTTGGATTTGCCACAACCGTTCGGCCCGATGATACCGATAAGATCGGACGGGAAGTGGACAGTAGTGGGGTCAACAAAAGACTTGAAACCGGAAAGTTTGAGCTTGCTTAGCCGCATCCGTGGACGATACCGATCTGCAACACCGGTGACAAGAGCTGGCATGCATTCAATCTACAGCCATTTCTAACTATCAAAGCCAAGTATCTGTTCCAGGCTGACTTGTACTGCCTGGACCCGTTCCTGTATCGTTCGCGCATGTCCACCCAGCCCGGCAAAGACCTCGAAACCTTCGACAATCCACACCCGGATCGTGACTATACGATCCGCATTCGCATGCCTGAATTTACCTGCCTGTGCCCGAAAACCGGTCAGCCGGATTTTGCCGTTCTTAACCTGGAATACGTTCCGCATCAACGTTGCGTTGAACTGAAATCGCTGAAGACATACATCTGGTCATTTCGCGATGAGGGGACTTTTCACGAGGACGTCAGCAACCGGATTCTGGACCGGCTGGTATCCGTCTGCGCACCCAGGTTCATGCGCCTTACGGCTGAATTCAACGTGCGGGGCGGTATTTATACCACGGTGGTTGCAGAGCACAGGGACCCGGACTGGCACGCCCCCGAAAAGGTCGAGCTGCCTTGAACTGATGGAACATCAGCCCGCTCCTGCGGCCTTTGCCGTAAATGTCCTGTGAGTCTGTTTATCGGCATTGATGTCGGCACGTCGGCCTGCCGGGCTTGCGCTATCGATGAACGGGCTCTGGTTGTGGCGGAAGCCCGGCGCGAGCTCCCGCCACCGCTACGCCACGGCGTTTGTGTTGAACAGGATCCCCTGGTCTGGTGGCAGGCCCTGACGGAAACACTGGACGCACTTTGCCAACAGATCGATCCCGGGCAAGTCAGCCGTATTGCGGTAGATGCAACGTCGGGAACAGTATTGCTGTGTACCCGGGACGGGACGCCATTGACCCCTGGACTGATGTACAACGATGCCCGGGCCGCAGCGGAAGCCCGGCTCATCGCCTCCACCGCCCCGCCCGACAGTGCTGCACTGGGTGCAAGTTCCAGCCTCGCCAAACTGCTCTATCTTGCTAACAGCCTCCCGAACACTGACTACCTGGCGCTACACCAGGCTGACTGGCTGGCCGGAAAGCTGGCCGGTCAGTTTGGCGTCAGCGACGAAAATAACGCCCTTAAGACCGGCTACGATCCTGTACAGCGTTGCTGGCCGGAGTGGCTGGACGCGCTGCCTGTCTCAACCGGCCAGCTGCCGGAGGTGGTCCCACCTGGATCGGTTACTGGTACTGTCAGCGCTGTGTCCGCCCGGCGCTGGGGGTGGCCGGGCAGCGCGGAAGTGGCCGCGGGTACGACCGACAGCACGGCCGGTTTCATTGCCACAGGTGCAGACACTGCAGGCACCGCTGTCACTGCGCTGGGCAGTACGCTGGTACTCAAGGTCCTGTCTGATCAGCCGGTGACTGCAGCGCGCTACGGAGTCTACAGTCACCGTCTGGGTGACCGCTGGCTGGCCGGTGGCGCTTCCAATGCCGGGGGGGCGGTGGTGCGCAGCCTGTTCAGCAGCTGTGATATTCACCGCTACACGCGACTGATGCGCCCGCATCAACCGACGGGCCTGGATTACTATCCACTGCCTTCGCGCGGTGAGCGCTTTCCGCTCCGGGACCCACTGATGGAACCCAGGCTGGAACCCCGCCCACCCTCGGACGCGGTATTTTTCCAGGGCATACTGGAAAGCCTGGCACGCATCGAGCAGCAAGGCTACGCCCTGCTGGCCGAACTAGGCGCGCCCTGCCCGGAGAAAGTGCTGACTGTGGGAGGCGGCGCCGAAAATACGGGGTGGATGGAGATTCGCGAACAGCTGCTGGGTGTTCCTGTGACCAGAGCATTACACCAGCAGGCGGCGTTTGGTGCCGCACTGCTGGCTCGCCGCGGTCATGCGTCCGATTAAAACCGTAGGTTGGGCTGAGCACAGCGAAGCCCAACAGCGC
>CAZWJB010000024.1:11608-13130 GCA_964634485.1 uncultured Thiohalobacter sp.
CATGCGTCCGATTAAAACCGTAGGTTGGGCTGAGCACAGCGAAGCCCAACAGCGCGCCGGGTTTGTGTTGGGCTTCATCTGGCACTACTTCTGCAAACCACCTTCCCTGACCCAGATCGCCGTGGCACCGGCAACCGCCGCCGGCATGACAATGAAGTTAACCACGGGCACCAGGGTACAGAACATGACCAGTCCCCCGAAACTCCACGCCAGTAACGGGCGCTTGCGCAGACGCGCCCGTTGCTCTTTGAAAAACAGCTGGTGATTGGCCATCGGGTAATCCATGTACTGCACGGTCATCATCCAGGCGCTGAACAGGATCCACAAAACGGATGCCGCCACGTTGATCAGCGGGACCAGCAACAGTAACAACAGGGGCAACGCCCGCAGTGCGAAATAAAGCAGTTTGCGCAGCTCGGACATAATGCTGGGAACGATATCGCGCCATAACTGGCGCCAGCCACCCTGCAGGCTTGTTCCGGTCAGATGACACTCCACCGCCTCTGCCAGCAACCCGTTGAAAGGTGCCGCAATCAGGTTTGCCAGGATCGAAAAGCCGTAAAAGATTACTACCAGACTGGTGAGCACGAAAACCGGCACTACAATATACCTCAGCCAGTACAGCCATTCGGGCAGGGCGCTCAGCAGGGCGCGCGATGTGCCATCGACCCAGCCGTACGCCCAGCCGATCAGGCCACCGAACAACAGGATGTTAATCAGCAGCGGCATCAGCACAAAGCGCCGCAGGCCAGGCTTGCGCAGCAAGGAAAAGCCCTCGAGCATATAGCCCGCGCCGCTAAACAGATCCTTCATGGTTCAACTCACTCGTATTTTCACGCGATAAAGCTTGCCAGTCGTTCCACGCCCAGCTGCAGCTTTTCCATCGATGTCGTATAGGCGAAGCGTACGTGCCGGTCAGCCTGGTAGTGCCCGAAATCAATGCCCGGCGTTATCGCTACGCCGGCTTCTTCCAGCAAGGTGGTTGTAAAAGTATAACTGTTCCCGGTAAATCGACTGCAATCGGCATACAGATAAAAAGCGCCCTGAGGTTCAACAGGAATGCCGAACCCGAGCGATCTTAGCGCGGGTAGCAGATAGTCGCGGCGGCGCTGGAGTTCCCGGCGCCGTTGCTCAAGCACCTCCCGGGTGGGCGCCTCGAAGGCAGCCAGTGCGGCGTGCTGGGCCGGTGTCGAGGCGGCCAGGAACAGGTTCTGCGCCAGCATATCGAGATCATCGATATAGGCTTCGGGCGCTACCAGCCAGCCCAGCCGCCAGCCGGTCATACCGAAATACTTTGAGAAACTATTGATGACGAAAATATCCTCACCCAGCGCAAGCGCTGTTTGAGGTTTGCCGTGATAACACAGGTTCTGATAGATCTCATCGACAATCAGCGACCCTTCGCGCTGTCTGATAAAACCCAGCATTGCTTGCAGCATGCCGCCGGAAACGACCGTGCCGGTGGGGTTCGACGGGCTGGCCAGCATCACGCAGCGGGTGCGCCCGGTCCAGTATTGTTCCA
>CAZWJB010000025.1:0-4001 GCA_964634485.1 uncultured Thiohalobacter sp.
CGGTGTTCTGCGGGTACTGCAACAGCTCCACTTCTCTGAGATCGCCGCCGTGGGTGTTGATAACAGCGTGGTACAGATCCGTGATGACTTCCACGCGCTGGCCTGCAGGCAGCTGCACGGCCACGGTTTCCTGTGATGCCTCCGGTGGCTGATCCACCGGAGCACTGGGCAGGTCTTCACCACTACTGGCACTCTGCGCAGGTGTTGCGCTTTCAGTTACGTCTGCCTGTTCAACATGCTGCGGCTGGGAACCGTAATCCTTCATCCAGGCCTGCCATATAAGCAGCACCAGAAAGGAGAGGGCGATGGCTAGAAGTGTACGTGGATTATCCATGAGTATGCTTGGGTGACTGCGCCTGTGGTGTTGAGTGGTTACAGTCCTGCTCTGGTACCGGGTCGAACCCTCCGGCATGCCAGGGGTGGCAGGAACCGATACGACGCAATGCCAGCCAGCCCCCACGCAGCAGACCAAAGCGCTCAATCGCCGTGATCGAGTAGTGGGAACAGGTCGGCGTGAACCGGCAATGGTTACCCAGCCAGGGGCTGATGACCATGCGATAGCCTTTAATGAGTATCAGAACCAGTGTGCGCATGCGCTGCGATTGTACGCCAGTGAGTGTCCAGTGCGCTGAGTAATTGTTGATTGCTTCGTGAACTGATGCCGGGCCGTACCAGAACGACCAGGTCACTGCTGCCAAGAAGTTCCTGATGCAGCCGGAAGCTTTCGCGTACCAGGCGCTTGATCCGGTTTCGCTGCACCGCGTTGCCAGCAGCCTTGATCGATACCACCGTCCCCAGACGCGGGTGCTGCAAACCATTGGACACAGCCAGTATCGTCATAAAACGATCACTGGCCCTGTATTCGCAACGCTTGAATACCCGTTGATATTTTTCAGCCTTCAACAGGCGATACGCAGAGGGGTAACGCGCTGTGGCCGCGCTCAAGGAAGCGTCGTTCAGACTGCCAGGCGCGCGCGCCCTTTTGCCCGCCTGGCCTTGATCACAAGGCGGCCGCTCTTGGTACGCATCCGGGCACGGAAACCGTGGGTGCGTTTGCGCTTCAGGTTACTTGGTTGAAATGTTTGCTTCATGCCGCAATCCGATCCCAAAATAGTCAAAGGCCCGCGCAAGTGCGGGCCAAAACAGACCGCGCAGGGTACTGTTTTCACCCCCTGCCTGTCAACCGCTTTTGTGGCTGGTTCAGGTCAGTTAAGTTGTGGATAAGTACTGGCGCGCACGTTAGACTGCCTGGCTCAGCACCGTACCACATGGCTAACTATCGAGGTTACCTTTGCAGGGCTCACTCTGGCAACAGTGTCTGGTGCGGCTCGAAACCGAGCTGCCCGAACAACAATTCAACACCTGGATACGCCCACTGCATGCAGTGGAAGAGGGTCTTGGGCTTAAATTACTGGCGCCCAACCGTTTTGTGCTGGACTGGGTTAAAAATAACTACATCACCAGCATCCAGAAAACCGTAGACACCCTCTGTCAGGATGAAGACCTGAAAGTAGAGCTGGAAATCGGCTCTGCTCAGTCTGCTGAAGAAAGTGCAGTGACATCAAGCTCAGGAAGCTCTGAACCAGCGGTGCGCATGACCCGACGCAGGGATAAAGGTGTACACCAGAAACGCAACCTGAATCCGGGCTTTACCTTTAACAACTTTGTGGAAGGCAAATCAAACCAGCTGGCGCGCGCTGCATCCTTGCAGATCGCAGAAAATCCCGGTGACGCCTATAACCCCCTGTTCATTTACGGTGGTGTAGGACTGGGAAAAACCCATCTGATGCAGGCTGTGGGTAACACCATAGTCGCCAATCGGCCCGGCGCCCGGGTGACCTACCTGCATTCAGAGCGTTTTGTTGCCGATATGGTAAAGGCTCTGCAGCACAACGCCATGAACGAATTCAAAAGGCATTACCGTTCTGTCGACGCGCTGTTAATCGATGATATCCAGTTCTTTGCCGGCAAGGAACGCTCACAGGAAGAATTCTTTCATACTTTCAATGCCTTACTGGAGGGCCAGAGTCAGATTATTTTGACCTGTGACCGCTACCCAAAAGAGATCAAGGGCCTGGAGGAACGACTCAAATCCCGGTTTGGCTGGGGTTTGACCGTTGCCATTGAACCTCCGGAGCTGGAAACACGTGTGGCCATACTGGTGAACAAGGCTGCGCAGGCAAACGTCGATTTACCCGGTGACGTTGCCTTTTTTATCGCCAAGCGTATTAACTCCAATGTCCGCGAACTGGAAGGCGCCCTGAAACGTGTGGTTGCCAGCGCGCGATTTACCGGCCGCGATATTGATGTAAAATTTACCAAGGAAGCATTGCGTGATCTGCTGGCATTGCAGGACAAGCTGGTTTCGATTGACAACATCCAGAAAACGGTTGCCGAATACTACAAAATCCGTGTGGCCGATCTGCACTCTGCGCGTCGTACACGTTCCATTACCCGGCCACGCCAGGTTGCCATGTCACTGGCAAAGGAGCTGACCAATCACAGCTTGCCGGAAATCGGCTCTGCATTTGGCGGGCGTGATCACACCACGGTGTTACACGCCTGTCGCAAAGTAAATGAACTGAAAGAATCGGATATGCGAATTGCCGAGGACTACAGTAACCTGTGGAGAATTTTGACCGCATGATGTGGATAAGTGGTGGATAAATTTGCGGCGCAATAGTTTTCCGATATTATCCACAGTTGATTAACAGTTTACAGGTGCTTTAATAGAATGCCAAAGCACTTGTAATTGATTGATTGATTTGTATATATTTTTGTTATTAACAGTTGTGCCCGGCACTAATAACAGTAACTAGATAATAACTTAAAGAATATATATTAAAGGATAATTAATGAAATTCACGATTGACCGAGAGTCTTTGCTAAAACCCCTGCAGCAAGTCATTGGTGTCGTAGAACGTCGTCAAACACTACCGGTACTGGGTAATGTGCTGATTGTTGTAGATGATAAGGGGTTGCAGATAACCGCAACCGATTTGGAAGTCGAAATCCGGGCGAAGACACCAGTTCAAATTGATGAAGGCGGGGAAATCACACTCCCGGCCCGCAAACTGGTGGATATCTGCAAAGCACTTCCCGAGAATGCAAAGATACAGTTTCTTTTCAAGGACCAGAAGGCACAGATAAAATCCGGCAGGAGTCGATTTACCCTGGCAACTTTGCCCGCTGCAGATTTCCCTGTTGTAGAAGAGATCAAAAGCGATTGCCAGTTTACAGTTTCACAAAACCAGTTCAAGGAAAGCATCGAACGTACCCAGTTTTCCATGGCCCAGCAGGATGTGCGTTACTACCTCAATGGGTTGATGCTGGAATTAGGTAACGGCTTGTTGCGTACTGTGGCTACGGACGGTCACCGCCTGGCGTTGTGTGATACAGAGGTTGATATTGCGGTCGATCAACCCCGCCAGGTAATAGTACCGCGCAAGGGGATTCAGGAATTACAGCGATTGCTGGATACCAGTGACGAACCGGTGCAGGTTGAAGTGGGTGCTAACCATATCCGTTTACGTACCGCTGATGTGTGTTTTACGTCCAAGCTGGTCGATGGGCGCTTCCCGGACTACGAACGGGTAGTTCCTAAAAACGGCGATAAGCGCGTAGTTGCTGATCGGGAGTTATTTCGCCAGGCATTGTCGCGTGCTTCGATTCTGTCAAACGAGAAATATCGCGGTATCCGGCTCAATCTTAAAAAAAATAATGTTAAGATTCAAGCACATAATACAGAACAGGAAGAGGCTGACGAAGAATTCGAGGTGGATTACCAGGGCAGTGATCTGGAAATCGGCTTTAATGTGACCTACCTGCTGGACGTACTGTCGTCGGTGCGTAGCGACCATGTGGAAATCACCCTGAGCGATTCCAATAGCAGTTGCCTGATTCGACAGCCGGGAACCGAGCAATACCGCTATGTTGTTATGCCGATGCGGCTGTAATTGAGTACTGGCGAATTCACTTCCAGAAAGAATAACTCTTGCCAT
>CAZWJB010000025.1:4101-12890 GCA_964634485.1 uncultured Thiohalobacter sp.
TGCCATTCCGTGGCCATCAAAAATTTACTCATTTGTAAATGATGTCGGTGATTCAAGGGATTCTGGTGACGGGGTACACTAGCGGTCCTTACCAGTGGATCCGCCATTTCTGATGCCTCTGAAATCCCTATCGATAGACGGGTTCCGCAATATTGAGCCGATAAAGCTAAGGTTTTCTCCCCGGGTAAACCTTTTTATCGGCGAAAATGCTGCAGGTAAAACCAGTTTACTTGAAGCCTTGTTCGTGCTGGCCAGGGCACGGTCATTTCGTACCCGAAATCTGAATAAAGCAATCAAGACAGGTGAAACGGGATTTCAGTTGGTGGCAATGGTAAGCGCGGCAGAGGGGCGGGAGATTCCGGTCGGAATGAGCCGGTCTGAAAAGAAACTTATTGCGCGTATTGACAGTAAACCGGTAAAGCGACTATCTGAACTGGCGGCGCTTTTTCCGGTTCAATGGTTGGGGGGTAATCTGCACCGGCTCATAGAGGAGGGACCGGCGTTTAGACGTTATTACCTCGATTGGGGCCTGTTTCACGTGAAACCATCGTACCTGCAGGAATGGAAGCGATTCCACAAGTTACTGAAGCAACGTAATGCGGCATTGAGAAAAAGTGCATCCGCAAAGGAAATAAGCGCCTGGGATATTGAACTGGCAACCAGTGGTGAAGAGCTTCATCTGATGCGGGAGCGCTACCTGTTGGCGCTGGAATCGGTGGTGTCGGCTACAGGCGCCGGATTATTGGGTACGGATAAGGAATTGAAGATCGGTTATCGAAGGGGATGGCCGCAGAATGATTCCTACCACCAGGCGCTGGGGGCTGGACTGACAAAAGACAGAGAACTTGGCTACACACGGCAAGGCCCACAGCGCGCGGAGCTTGCTTTTCTCAACAGGGGTCAGCCGCTGATCGAGCAATTTTCCAGAGGGCAGCTCAAACTGTTTGTGACAGCCCTGAAAGTTGCCCAGGCACAGCTTTTGAAGCGCGACACTTCGCAAACCAGCCTTTTTCTGATGGATGATATTGGTGCTGAGCTCGATGGGGAAAATCAACAGCGTGTTCTGGAGCTTTTGCGATCCGTGGGAGCGCAGGTTTTCGTTACGGCCATTAATGATATTGAGGATGCAGGCTGGCAGTCCGGTCAGACTGGACGGTTTCACGTGAAACACGGTGTTGTTACTGAAGTGGTATAATCCTGCAGTACCCCCCGGATTCTACCATTATGAGCGATAAACCCAGCTACGATTCCTCAAATATCAAGGTTCTTAAAGGACTTGAAGCCGTTCGTAAACGGCCAGGCATGTACATCGGCGATACCGATGACGGTTCTGGATTGCACCACATGGTGTTTGAGGTCGTCGATAATTCTATTGATGAAGCACTCGCCAACTATTGTTCAGAGATTACCGTTACGCTGCACAGTGATGATTCAGTCACGATTACTGATGACGGGCGCGGAATTCCGGTTGATATTCATCCCGAGGAAGGTCGATCCGCTGCTGAAGTCATTATGACGGTGCTGCACGCCGGCGGTAAGTTCGACGATAACTCCTATAAAGTCTCGGGTGGATTACATGGTGTCGGTATTTCGGTGGTCAATGCGTTATCAGAAAATCTGAAACTGTTGATTCGCCGTGATGGCAAGCTGCACTACCAGGAATACGTGCTGGGTGAACCCAAAGAACCGCTGAAAGCTGTCAGTGATACGGACCAGAACGGTACGGAAATCAGGTTCAAGCCCAGCACCACTATTTTCACCGACACCGAATACCATTACGATATTCTCTCCAAGCGATTGAGAGAGCTATCTTTTCTGAATTCCGGCGTACGCATAAAACTGACCGATGAACGCACGGATAAACAGGATATTTTCGAATACCAGGGCGGTATCCGGGCGTTCGTGGAGCACCTGAACCGGAACAAAACGCCTTTACACCCGACCGTTTTCTATTTCACCGGACAGAAAGACGGTGTCGGTGTCGAAGTTGCCATGCAGTGGAATGACTCCTACCAGGAAAATATTTTTTGCTTTACCAACAATATTCCCCAGCTGGACGGTGGCACCCACCTGGCTGGATTCCGTGGTGCGTTGACACGCACCCTGAACCAGTACATGGAGAAGCAGATAACCAAAAAGAACAAGGTCAACACCACCGGTGATGACGCCCGGGAAGGGCTGACTGCAGTGTTGTCAGTCAAGGTGCCGGATCCCAAGTTCTCATCACAGACCAAGGAAAAACTGGTGTCATCCGAGGTGAAGGGTATTGTGGAATCCACGGTGTCCGAAAAACTGGATAGCTATCTCCTTGAATATCCAGCAGATTCCAGGGCTATCACGGCAAAAATAGTGGAAGCGGCGATGGCCCGGGAGGCCGCCCGCAAGGCGCGTGAAATGACACGTCGCAAGGGTGCGCTGGATATAGCCGGCCTGCCCGGCAAGTTGGCTGACTGCCAGGAGCGTGACCCCGCTCAATGCGAGCTGTACCTGGTGGAGGGTGATTCCGCCGGCGGTTCAGCCAAACAGGGCAGGGACCGGCGCACACAGGCGATTCTTCCTCTCAAGGGCAAAATTTTAAATGTGGAGAAAGCGCGCTTTGACAAGATGCTTTCTTCCGTTGAGGTGGGAACTTTGATCACCGCGCTTGGCTGCGGAATCGGTCGTGAGGAGTTCAATATCGATAAACTCCGTTATCACCGGATCATCATCATGACAGATGCGGATGTAGACGGTTCCCACATTCGTACGCTGCTGCTTACCTTCTTTTACCGCCAGATGCGCGAATTGATAGAAAAGGGTTACATCTATATCGCTCAGCCGCCACTCTATAAAACAAAAAAAGGCAAGCAAGAACAATATGTTAAGGATGATGCCGCGCTGCAGGACTATCTAATGCAAGCGGCGTTGGACAAGGCCAGCCTGTATGTGAACGAAGATGCCCCGGCCCTGACCGGCCCAGGGCTGGAAAGCCTGGCGAAGCAATATATGGCGGTGATGGCATCGATAGAACGGCTGTCACGCCGTTATAGTCCGATCGTTCTGGAAAGGATGCTATACATGCCGGCGCTGGAAGAAGTTGATCTGCACGATATGAACAAGGTCCAGGAATGGTGCGCCGAACTCCAGGAGCGCATCAACAGTCAGGAAAAGGCGGGTGAGCGCTACACGGTCAAGGTGGACAAGGATGAGGAACAAGAAGGTTTCACGATACATATCTGTAAAATGACCCACGGTATAGTGTCCAGTGAACAGCAGATCCCGAGTGAATTTTTTGCCAGCGCCGAGTACGGGCGCATGGTTGCACTGGGCGAACAACTTGATGGCCTGCTGGGGGATGGTGCTTTTATTCAGCGCGGCGACAAACAGAAGCCGGTTGTCAGTTTCAAACAGGCGATGGCGTGGTTGATTGATCAGGCCAAACGCGGACAACATATTCAGCGCTACAAGGGACTGGGAGAAATGAACCCGGACCAGTTGTGGGACACCACCATGAATCCCGATACCCGCCGCATGTTGCAGGTGCAAATCGAGGATGCAGTTGCTGCCGATGAAATCTTTACTACGCTGATGGGTGACCAGGTTGAGCCACGCCGGGATTTCATTGAAAGTAACGCGTTGTCTGTTTCCAATCTTGACGTCTGATGTTCACTGCCCGACGGGTTGCCGTGTTGTAATCCCGGCCATCTCTGACTCTATCCAGTGTTCCGCTTCAGCCAGTATCTCCTTGGCCGGTTTGTTTTTCGTGTCAATTGGCGGCCCGATACGAATTTTGATAACACCGGGCCGTTTTATAAAACTGCGCCTGGGCCAGTACTCGCCGGCGTTGTGTGCGATTGGTGTTACCGAAGCGCCGGTACGCTCTGCCAGAATAGCCCCGCCTATGCGGTAGCGACCTTTAGTACCGGGTGCGGTGCGGGTGCCTTCAGGAAAAATAACAATCCAGTTGCCTTTTTCAAGCCGCTCACGTCCTTGCTCTACTAGCTGGTCTATGGCCTTTTTACCGCTGCCACGATTCAGCGCTATCGGGTTCATCATGTACATACCCCAGCCAAAAATCGGTACCCACAGGAGTTCACGTTTTACTACCCAGGATTGTTTTTCAAACCAGAAATTCAGTATCAGTGTTTCCCAGGTCGACTGGTGTTTTGCAAATATAATCCCCGCCGTGTCCGTTATGTTTTCGGTTCCCTGGGCTTCATAGTCAAGATTACAGCTTATGCGCAGCCAGTGGATAGTTGCTGTCGACCAGGCGCGCGTCAACACGAAACGTTTTTCCAGCGGGAACGGAAAACTCAGTACCAGCAGAAATGCAAAGACAAGCGTGAATGTTGCGAAACCCAGCCAGAACAGGACAGAGCGCAGGTAGAGAACCGGGAGTGCGGGTTGTTGATCGCCAGTGCTCAAAACTCGGACGTATCCTGTTTCATGTCGCGGAATTCGGATACACGGATGCGGCCATTAACCATGCGCGATTCGCGCCGCATAAGGCGATCCATTTTTTTCCAGAAGGCATCGCGCAGATCGAAGTCCGCGGCAATGGCAGTGCCGACAACAAGAATCAACAGGTCGGCGACTTCCTCGGATAGTTCATCCTTACTCTTGCCCTTGGTGACGCAGGCGGAAATTTCACCCAGCTCCTCCGCCATCAGGGCCAGGCGGTAGGTCATTTCCTCGCCACCGGTATTTTTAAAGTCATGCTTGTCGTGAAAGGCCTGCACAGCATCAAGCATGGCCTGGTAGGAATCATAATCCGTCATGATGCACCTCAGCTTTGTAAACGTGAAAGATCGGCGACTCTGAGAAACAGCTTGTTCAGGCTTTGTAACAGCGCAAGCCGGTTGGCTCGCAAGTTGTCATCCTCTACCATCACCATGACCTGGTCGAAGAAGGCATCGACATTTTCGCGAAGACCGGCCAGGTGTTTAAGTGCTGGCGTATAATCGCCAGCATCCATCAGAGGGATAACCGTAGCACTCATGCTCTCGAGTTGTTCGGCCAGTTGTTTTTCAGCCGCATCGACAAGGTGCCCGTTATCTACCTGATCGGGAATTCGTTGGTCGGTTTTTTTAAGGATGTTGGCGATCCGCTTGTTTGCAGCGGACAGGCTTACCGCTTCCGGCAGCTGACGGAACACCTGGCAAGCCTGGATACGGCGGTCGAAATCCAGCAGGCGCGTAGGCCGCACTGCGAGCACCGCTTCAATGAGATCGATATCGATGCCGCCATCCTGATAGTAGGCACGCAGGCGATCCATGACGTAGCTGAATACCGCAGCGGTGGCTGAAGATGCATCTAAAGATTTTTCAAAGCCTGCAGCAGCGGTATCGAGTAATGTTTCAAGGTCAACATCCAGTTCCTGCTCGATGCACAGACGTACCAGGCCAAGCGCGGCGCGACGCAGTGCAAAAGGATCTTTTTCCCCGGTCGGTTGCTGTCCAATGGCGAAGATTCCTGTCAGGCTGTCGAGCCGGTCGGCAATCGCGACCGCCTGTCCTTCACGACCTGTCGGCAAATTATCGCCTGCAAAGCGTGGCCGGTAATGTTCTTCAATGGCTATTGCAACGGATTCGGGTTCCCCGTCATTACTGGCATAGTAACGCCCCATGATGCCTTGCAGTTCAGGGAATTCGTAGACCATGCTGGTAAGCAGGTCGCACTTGCACAGTCGCGCAGCTCTTTCAGCATGTGCCGCATTGCCACCGATTTGTACAGCAATGGTGGCAGCCAGCTTTGCCACACGTTCCTGCTTGTCATACAGGGTGCCGAGTTTTTTCTGGTAGATCATGCTGTGCAAACCAGCAGCGCGTTGCTCGAGTGCTTGCTTGCGGTCCTGGTCCCAGAAAAATGCAGCGTCCGCCAGACGTGGACGTATGACGCGTTCATTGCCGGCCTGGATCTGTTGCGGGTCCTTGCTGACAAGGTTGGCTACAGTAATAAAGTGAGCCATCAGCTTGCCGTCATTATCGACAACGGGAAAGTACTTCTGGTGGTACTGCATGCTTGAGATGAGTACTTCAGATGGCACGTCCAGAAACGCTTTGTCAAAGCGCCCGGAGATGGCTACCGGCCATTCAACCAGCGCACTCACCTCATCCAGCAAGTCGTCGTCGATGACGGCCTGTCCACCCAGTTTCTCGGCCTGCTCCAGAACCTGTGCGCGAATAGCCTCGCGGCGAGCTGAGCAATCGGCCAGCACATAGCCTTCTGTTTCGAGTATCGGCAAGTAAGCTTCGGGTTCGCCCAGATAAATCGGTGCCGGGTGGTGGAAACGATGACCCCGGGTATACCGGTCAGCCTTGATGCCGAGTATGTCGGCATCGATAACTTCGTCACCGAACAGCAGTACTACCCAGTGCACCGGTCGCACGAACTCATCGTTGCGATCTCCCCAACGCATACGCCTGGGAATTGGTAAACCGGCCAGTGACTGGTGGACAAGATCGGGAATCAGCTCGCTTGTTGCCTTGCCTTTTACAACAGCCCGGAACGATAGCCAGCTGCCTTTTTTGGTTTCCTGCTGGTCCAGCTGATCAACTTCCACGCCGCAGGATCTGGCAAAACCGATAGCAGCCTGTGTCGGGCAGCCATCATCGTCGAATGCTGCGGCCAGTGCCGGACCACGCCGAACCGACTCACGGTCCGCCTGTGCGAGGGGTAAATTTTTTATTAAAAGCGCAAGCCTGCGCGGTGTTGCGTAGGCGTATATCCTTAAAGGTTTGAGTGCCGCGGCATCGAGACCTTTTTCCATGCCATCGGCAAAAGCGTTGGACAAACGGCGCAGGGCTTTGGGCGGCAACTCTTCGGTCCCGATTTCAATCAGCAGGTCGCGTGTCTCGCTCATGATTGCGGCCCCTGCTTGAGCATCGGGAAGCCTAATGCCTCACGGCGGTCGTAGTAGGCCTGGGCGACAGCCCTGGACAATGCACGCACGCGCAGGATAAAACGCTGCCGTTCCGTAACAGAAATGGCGCTGCGGGCATCCAGCAGGTTAAAGGTATGCGAAGCTTTCAGCATCAACTCGTACGCCGGTAGCGGCAGGCCGGCTTCAATCAGCGCCTGGCTGTCGTTTTCGCAGCTATCGAACCAGTGGAACAATTCTTTGGTGTTGGCATGCTCAAAATTAAAGGCGGACATCTCCACTTCATTCTGGTGAAAAACATCCCCGTAGAGAATCCTGCCCTGCGGGCCTTCGGTCCATACCAGATCAAACACGCTATCCACGCCTTGCAGATACATGGCAATGCGTTCCAGGCCGTAGGTGATTTCACCGCTGACCGGTCTACAGTCCAGGCCGCCGACCTGCTGGAAGTAGGTAAACTGGGTGACCTCCATGCCGTTCAGCCAGACTTCCCAACCCAGCCCCCAGGCTCCCAGGGTGGGTGATTCCCAGTTGTCCTCGACAAAACGGATATCGTGTACCAGAGGATCGATACCCAGCTCCTTAAGCGAATCCAGGTACAGCTCCTGGATGTTATCCGGGCTGGGTTTCAGCAACACCTGGAACTGGTAGTAGTGCTGCAGGCGGTTCGGATTCTCGCCGTAGCGCCCGTCGGTGGGACGCCGCGACGGTTGAACGTAGGCCGTGCGCCACGGTTCCGGACCGATGGAGCGCAGAAAAGTCGCCGGGTGAAAAGTGCCGGCGCCCATTTCCATATCGTAGGGCTGCAGCACGACGCAGCCCTGGCGTGACCAGTAATCCTGCAGCGCCAGTATCAGTCCCTGAAATGTCATGGCTGGAGATGTATTTGAAGTGGTCAAAATAAATGATCTACGGTTTGGAATTATCGAAGCCGCGCAGTATAGCTTGAGCGGCACACCGGATGTAGCGCGGGGCGGATAAATTCAGGGAATTTAAGGGTCTAAGCCTTCAAGAAGAATTATTTATCGGCCGATAAGCTGCGTGAAGGAACGGACCCCGAGGTGCGGTATGAATTCACTGGTTCTGCAACCGACAGAGGTTGCCCAATGGCATGCGCTGGTTTCAGAAGCGCAACTTGCCAGTCATTGCAATCTTGAAGAAAGCCTTGAATCCTATCTGGTTTTTCTGCTGATGCGTTTTGCCGGGCGACCCGAACTGGCGCGCAATATCATGGCGCTTGAGTTTCTGCAGGCACAGCATGAGCAAAGTCAGAAAACCGACAGGTTGCGAGATGTTGGCGACCAATGCCTGTTATTTTCAGGACTTTTCCCGAAAATTGCCGAAAGTCGTCAGGTCAAGGTGAGTTACTTTGTTGCCCTCGGCCGTACTGCCTACGATCAGCTGGCTTCCATCGTGGACCGGCAGAGCGATCAGCTTTATACCCGTCTGGCCTATGCGTTTGTCAGCATAATGGATGTGCTGCACGCCATGCGCGGACTTTCCGGTCAGCCGGTTCTGGACCCGCTGGCAGCGGCCGAGCTGTGGGCAGAGACCGGTAGCCAGAGTGCTTACCGCTCGATAGCGCCGGATGGCCTGGCCCAACCTGTTGCAGCGGGCCTGTTTTCCAAACGCCCACACTGAATTCCCTTGTAAAATTTCAAACAATGATGCTGCCCGCATACGCTACAATGTGCGTTTGAATTCGGGCGCATTACTGCAACGATCATGGGTGAACCGCGTAAAGCTGTGGCACTGATTTCCGGTGGCCTGGACTCCCTGCTGGCTGCGAAGGTTGTCCAGCAACAGGGTGTCCATGTCGAGGGTATCAATTTCTATACCGGCTTCTGCGTGGAAGGCCATACCCATGCTATCCGCAAAAAGGACAAGGCCAAACCCAAGCGTAACAATGCGCTGTGGGTTGCCGAGCAGC
>CAZWJB010000026.1:0-10862 GCA_964634485.1 uncultured Thiohalobacter sp.
TCCTGTATAACAAGGTTCTCGACATACGCCTGGAACATATCGAGGATGTAGTCCGTGCTAAACAGTCTCGCCGGATTCCCGTGGTATTTTCCCGACCCGAGGTAGCTGCGATTCTATCGGGCCTTAAGCAGCCCTATCAATTGATGGCTGGGCTGATGTACGGCGGCGGTCTGCGCATTATGGAAACCTTGCGCCTGCGCTTGAAAGATATCGATTTTGATCGGCTGATTATTCTGGTCCGGCAGGGTAAAGGCAACAAGGACAGAGTGACTATTCTGCCCGAAAAGCTTGTTCCTGATATTGAGCGGGCGATTGCGCGGGTAAATGCCATTCACCAACAGGATCTGGCCGAAGGCTTCGGTGAAGTGCAGATGCCATACGCACTGGCGCGCAAGTATCCGAAACAGGCCGGCAGCCTGCACTGGCAGTTTCTATTCGCTGCAAATCAACGTTCGAAGGACCCGGTATCCGGTCGCGAAATGCGCCATCATGTTTTTGAAACGACGATTCGTCGGGCGGTAAATGCTGCCATGCTTCAAGCGGGCATACACAAACACGGGAGCTGCCACACGTTCCGTCACTCGTTTGCCACTCACCTGCTGGAGGATGGATACGACATTCGCACCGTTCAGGACTTGCTCGGCCACAAAGATGTAAAAACCACACAGATTTACACTCACGTTCTGAAACGCGGTGGCAATGCGGTACGCAGTCCTTTGCAAGCGCTCAGTTTGCCGGGTTAAACATGCTGCTATACGGGGGCTAGACTTCGCCGTAACGGGGCGCATGACCCAGCCATCGCCGTATGACAGGTTTGACCGACTCGGGATGTTTGTCCAGCAGGTACTCCGCGGCTGCCTCCACTTTGTCATACAGCGGCTGGTCGCGCATCAGGTCGGCGATACGAAACTGCAACATGCCTGTTTGCCGGGTTCCCAGCACTTCACCCGGACCACGCAGTTCCAGGTCCTTACGAGCTATTTCGAAACCGTCGCTGGTTTCCCGTAATACGGCAAGTCGCTTACGTGCCATTTGCGACAAGGGTCCGCGATACATCAGAACGCAGCTGCTTTGCACCGCGCCGCGCCCAACCCGACCTCGCAGCTGGTGCAATTGCGCCAGCCCCAACCGCTCGGCATTTTCTATAATCATCAGGGAGGCATTGGGAACGTCGACACCGACTTCTATCACGGTGGTGGCAACCAGCAGGTCGATATTCCCCCGCTTGAACGCTTGCATGCGCTGCATTTTTTCCTGTTCCTTCAGTCGCCCGTGTACAAGGCCAACACTGGCTTCCGGCAGCGCCTCTGCAAGCAGTGCAGCGGTATCTTCTGCAGCCTGGCATTGCAGCGATTCGGATTCCTCGATCAGGGTGCATACCCAGTAGATTTGCCGGCCCTCACGGCAGGCCTCGCGTACACGCCGTATAATTTCGTCGCGCCGCTGTTCAGATAAAACCACGGTCTGCACTGGCGTACGCCCGGGCGGTAATTCGTCGACTACCGAGGCATCCAGATCCGCGTAGAGTGTCATGGACAAGGTTCTCGGAATCGGTGTCGCCGTCATAATCAACTGGTGGGGGACCTGCTGTTGGGTACGGCCTTTGTCACGCAACGCCAGACGCTGGTGCACACCGAAACGGTGCTGCTCATCAATGATAACCAGCCCGAGACGCTTGAAAGCGACATCATCCTGAAACAGGGCATGCGTGCCTATAACGATCTGCACGCTACCATCCGCCATACCTTCCAGCACCTTGCTGCGCCCCTTACCCTTGACCTTTCCCGATAACCAGCCTACCTTGATACCGAGAGCATCGAACCAGCCCGAAAAATTACTGAAGTGCTGTTCTGCCAGCAGTTCGGTCGGCGCCATTATGGCAACCTGGCAGGAACAGGCCACTGCCTGCACTGCAACGGCAGCAGCCACCACAGTTTTTCCTGATCCAACATCACCCTGTACCAGACGCATCATCGGATGTGACGCGGACAGGTCGCGCAACAGTTCATCGATTACCCGCTGCTGCGCGTTCGTTAACTCGAAAGGCAGGGATTGAATAAACTCTGGCAACAGGCCGTTGTGCGTATCCAGCGCCACTGCCTGCAGTCTGTGTGCGCGCAGTCGCACCTGCCGGAGGCTGAGATGGTGAGCCAGCATTTCCTCAAAAGCGAGGCGCTGTTGCGTACTATGCGTACCCGCCTCCAGTGCTTTGAGATCCGCGTCTCGCGGTGGGCGGTGCACATAGCGCAATGCGGACTGCAGGTCGCCAAGTTGTAATTCCGCTAACAACTCATCCGGTAACCACTCGGGCAAACTGTCCGCATCCAGTAATTGCAATGCCTGGTCGCTGAGCTTGCGCAGTGTTTTCTGGTGAATACCTTCGGTAGTGGGATAGACAGCCGTCAGGCGATCTTCAACAGCTATGTGCTCACCTTCGACCAGGCGCTGGTATTCGGGATGCACCATTTCCAGCATCGCCGGTCCGCGTCTTACCTCACCGTAAATCCTCAGGCGCGTACCGCGTTCAAAACCCTGCTGCTGTAGCTTGTTAAAATAAAAAAATCTCAGCATCAACGAACCGGTACCGTCGCTGACCCGCACCAGCAGACTTCGGCGTCTGCCATACCTGATTTCAGCCAGATTCACCTCGACTTCGATCACAGCATGGCTGCCCGGACGTAAGCTGCCGACAGGAACAATACGTGTACGGTCTTCGTAACGGCGCGGCAGGTGAAACAGGACATCCTGTACTGTCTCGACACCAAACGCTGCAAGCTTTTGCGCTGATTTCGGCCCTACGCCACGCAGCGCAGACACCGCCATAGTATCCAGCGTGTTTTCGGCCGGCAAGGTGCTCAGTCGATCAGCACCAGGACAGCGTCCATCTCTACGGAGGCATCCTTCGGCAGGGAAGCAACACCTACCGCCGCCCGTGCCGGATAGGGTTCCTGAAAATACTCGGCCATTACCTGGTTCACCAGCGGGAAGTGGCCAAGGTCGGTTAGAAATATATTAAGCTTGGCAACATCTGCAAGATTTCCGCCTGCTGCTTCGGCAACCGCAGAAAGGTTATCGAACACACGACGGATCTGTGTTTCCATATTACCCTCAACCATCTCCATGGTTTCCGGGACCAGCGGTATCTGCCCGGACAGATATACCGTGTCACCGGTCTTCACAGCCTGCGAATAGGTGCCTATCGCCTGCGGTGCCTTATCCGTGTGAATGACATCACGTTGCATGGTTTCTCCTTTCTTCATCGTACTAGTTTTTACTGCGGCTGATGCGCATTACCGGTGGCAGCTGGCGTATGCTGCGGATCACCCTGGCCAGATGCTTGCGGTCATGCACAGTCACCGTAAAATTCATTGCGGTATCCAGACCATCGCGCTCTTCTATGGATACGTTCTCGATATTGGAACCTGCTTCGGAAATCTCCGCTGCAATAGTCGCCAGCACGCCCTTCTGATTGGAAACATCCACTCGTACCTCAGCCGGAAACTCGCCTTCAATATCTGGCTGCCATTCAACATCGATCCATTTGTCCGGTCGACTGCGAAATTCGTTCAGGTTATTGCACGTTCCGGTATGTATAACCAGACCACGGCCGGCACTGATGAAGCCGACAATATCATCCCCCGGAATTGGCCGGCAACAGCGTGCAAAATGCACAACCATGCCTTCGGTGCCGCGGATTGCCAATGGCTTGCTGCGCCCGGTTTCCGGCGATCTGCCCTCATCACCCTCTTCCTGTGGTACCAGCCTGCGTGCAACCAGCATCGCCATGCGGTTACCGATACCGATATCCGCATACAAGCTTTCCCGGGCCTTGAACCCACATTCACCCATCAACTGTTCAAACTGCGCGTCGCTGATCTCTGCCAGTGAACTGTCCAGATTATGCAGGGCCTTGTCGAGCATGCGTTGACCAAGCTCGGTCGCTTCGTCGTTTTGCAGATTCTTCAGATAATGGCGGATATTGGAACGGGCCTTGGCGGTAGTAACAAAATTAAGCCAGGCCGGGTTGGGATGAGCGCCGGTAGCAGTAATCACTTCCACGGTCTGGCCATTCAACAGCGGTGTACGCAGCGGCGCCAGACGGCGGTCAATTTTCGCCGCGATGCATGTGTTGCCGACATCGGTATGCACCGCATAGGCGAAGTCCACCGCTGTCGCGCCACGTGCCAGCTCCAGTATGTCGCCCGCGGGTGTGAACACATACACCTCGTCCGGGAACAGATCAATTTTTACGTTCTCAAGAAACTCCAGAGAATTGCCCGCATTGCGCTGCATCTCCAGCAGTTCGCGCAACCATTCGCGCGCCCGCGCCTGCGCGTTATTGCCGGCCACCTTGTCGCTGCTCTTGTACAACCAGTGGGCGGCGATGCCGGATTCAGCCACACGTTCCATATCTTCAGTACGGATCTGTACTTCTATGGGCACTCCGTAGGGCCCGAACAACACCGTATGCAGGGACTGATATCCGTTGGTCTTTGGAATGGCAATGTAATCCTTGAATCTGCCGGGCACCGGTTTATACAGGTTGTGCATCATGCCCAGTACGCGGTAACAGGTATCTACATTGTCGACGATAATGCGAAACGCGTAGACGTCGAACACCTCTGAAAACGAACCCACCCGGTCACGGATTTTCTTATACAGGCTGTATAAATGTTTTTGCCGGCTGAGCAGACGGCATCTCAACTTCTCGTGCTCTGTACGTTGCAGAATGGCCGATTCAATCTTGTTGAGGATCTCCTTGCGATTGCCACGCGCCTTTTTCACTGCATTTTCCAGTACCCGGTAACGCATCGGGTACAAAGAGGCAAAACCGAGATCTTCGAGTTCCAGGCGCATCTGGTTCATGCCCAGTCGATTGGCAATGGGCGCGTAAATATCCAGTGTCTCACGCGCAATGCGGCGGCGCTTCTCGCTGCGCATCACGCCCAGTGTTCGCATGTTATGCAGGCGATCGGCAAGCTTGACCAGGATAACGCGTATATCGCGCACCATGGCCAGCATCATCTTGCGGAAGTTTTCCGCCTGTGCCTCGGCCTGGCTTTCAAACTTGATCTGGGTGAGTTTACTGACGCCATCGACCAGCTCGGCCACTTCTGCGCTGAACTCGCTGGTCACCGCTTCCTTGGGCGTACCGGTATCCTCTATAACATCGTGCAGGATGCCGGCGATGATGCTCCCGGCGTCCATGTGCATTTCAGCAAGAATGCGCGCCACCGCAATGGGGTGATAGATATAGGGCTCGCCTGACATACGGCGCTGACCTTCATGCGCTTCCGCACCAAACAGATAGGCACGGTAAATCTCCCTGACCTGGTCTTTCTCCAGGTAGGATTCGAGCAAATCACACAGGTCACTAATCAGAAAGCGTGCTTCATCGCTCTCGGCAACGGGTAAGGAACTGACCATGCATCCAGATAATAGGTGAATTCCCGCCAACCGCAAATAAAAAAGCCGCTTCAGTCAGGCACTGAAGCGGCTCGCTATCCAGAATGTGCTGAAGACTCCGAAGTCAGATCTCCAGGGGCCCCGCCGGCGTCTGGGGCGCGGCTTCGACACCTTCCGGTGCTGCCAGCACTTCCTCTCCCCCGAACTCTTCTTCAGGGGTTTCGTCGAGAATTTTGGCCGTCACGTAATCTTCCGCGATTTCCCGCAACGCCACTACGGTAGGCTTGTCATTTTCCCAGTCGACGAAAGGCTCAGCGCCCTTGGCCAGCTGACGGGCACGCTTGGTGGCCACCAGAACCAGCTGGAAGCGGTTATCTACCTTGCCGAGACAATCTTCTACCGTGACACGTGCCATATTGATTCCGTTGTTACAGGGTTATCCGGCGCATAAGTGTACTCGAATCAGTCCGCGGGTTCCAGCAACCCCTTTAATTCGCTGGCGTAACGCTGCTGCTGGGCCTCTCTGCGCAAACGCCTGGCACGGAACAGGGCGCTCAATTCATCCAGCGCCATCGCAAAATCATCATTGAATATGAGGTAATCGAATTCATCGTAATGCGACATTTCGCTGACAGCATCCGCCATGCGGCGGTTGATCACGTCCTCGCTGTCCTGGCCACGCCCGGTCAGCCGCTCCCGCAACGCCTCCCGGCCTGGCGGCAGAATAAATACCCTGACTGCCTGGGGAAACGCCTTATACCCCTGACGTGCGCCCTGCCAGTCAATTTCCAGAATGACATCTTCACCCGATCCCAGCTTCTCAAGCACCGTAGCGCGGTGGGTTCCATAATCATTATCAAATACCTGCGCATACTCAAGAAATTCACCGCTGGCTGCCAGGCGCTCAAATTCAGCCTTGTCAACAAAATGGTAATCAACTCCGTCCTGTTCTCCCGGCCGCGCCTGCCGCGTCGTATGCGAAACCGACACCGTGACATCCGCAAGCTTTTCCAGCAATGCCTTGACCAGACTGGTTTTTCCCGCACCGGACGGTGCGGAGATGATATACAGAGTACCTGTGTACATAAATGGTTTCTCTACCTGCGGTTCGATTCCTGCCTTGCGCTCCACGCCACGGCGGCTCATTCCACGTTCTGAACCTGTTCCCGCATCTGCTCAATCAACACCTTGAGTTCAACTGATACCGTTGTGGTCTCACTGTCCGCTGACTTTGAGCCCAACGTATTGGCCTCACGGTTAAATTCCTGCATCAAAAAGTCCAGTCGCCGCCCGACAGGCTCATCACTCTCGAGTACCCGCCGCGTTTCGACCACGTGCCCCTCAAGCCGGTCCAGTTCCTCATCGACATCCATTTTCTGCAACAGGAACACCAGTTCCTGTTCCAGCCGGTCATTGTCAACGCGGGTTTCCAGTTCAGCCAACCGCGCCTGCAGCTTGTCCCGAATCCGGGCCCGCACCTTCGGTAAATGTTCACGCACCTTTTTTACTTGCTGATCAATGCCGTCGAGGCGCGTAGTGAGCAGCTCCTTGGTCTTATCCCCTTCGCGCTCGCGCGTCGCCACCAGCTCATCCAGCGCCTGCCCCAGTAACTCAAGCGCAAATTCCTTTAAGGGGGCTGTCTCCGGCTCCGGATCGCGCACCACACCCGGCCAGCGCAGCAGCTCCATCACGCCGGGCGAAGTCGCCTCGGAAGAGCGGTTTTCGATGTCCCGGCAGGCATCCATGACCGCCTTCAGGCGCTCTTGATCCAGCACCAGCGCCGTTGCCGTTTGCGGCGCAAAACGCCAGCGCAATACACACTCAAGCTTGCCTCGGCCGATACGCGCGTTAACACGCTCGCGCAGCAGTGGCTCCAGCGCCCGCAATTCGTCGGGCAGCCGAATGAAAATCTCCAGGTAGCGGTGATTCACTGACCTCAGTTCCCAGGTCAACTCTGCACCGGCTTTCTCGCCACCGACCCTCGCAAAGGCCGTCATGCTGCGCATCATCTCAAGTCACCCCGTTTTCCTGCCGTTAAGGAATATTGCAACAATCTGTTTTTGTGAAGAATTTCATCAATCGGTCTCGATCAACGCAGGCCAACAGTCTAGAGGATCATGGCTAAAAAGCTAGATAGTCTGAAGCCCGGCACCTGCCTGGACGGATACAAGCTGGAAAAAACGCTGGGTGGCGGTGGCTTCAGCGTGGTCTACCGCGCGCGTCAGATAAATAATAACCGCAGGGTCGTAATCAAGGAATACATCCCCAACAAACTGGCCAAGCGCGACCGCAGCGGACAGGTGTGCGCCCGTAACGAAAGAACAGAAACCCGTTTCAACCGTGGCCGCAAGCTGTTTTTCCAGGAAGCCAGTACTCTGGCTACACTGAAACACACCAACATCGTCGACGTGTTTAACTTCTTCCAGGCCAATGGCACCGTGTACATGGTCATGGAGTACCAGGAAGGCGAAAATCTCCAGAGCTATCTGAAAGCCCGGCGCGGCGGCCTCAGCGAGACTTTCCTGCGCACCGTCTTCCCGCCACTGCTGGATGGCCTGGAGCTGATTCACGCTAGCGACCTGCTGCACCTGGACATCAAACCCGGCAACATCCATATCCAGCGCGGCGGTCAACCGTTGTTGCTGGATTTCGGCGCTGTACACGGTTTTCCGCAAAGTCGTCAGGAACAACCCGGGCAGGTTTTCAGCCCCGGGTTTTCGCCGATCGAACAATACGACAGCCGTGGCTACGTGGGTCCCTGGACCGATCTCTATGCAATTGGCGCCACCATGCGCGCCTGTATTGACGGGGTGCCACCGGTCAATGCCCTTAATCGCCACGAGCGCGATGACCTCAAACCGGTACAATTCGCCTTTCGCGGGCGCTATGCTGATAACCTGCTGCGTGCCATCGACTGGGCGATGGAGGTCGATCCACTGTTGCGTCCGCAAAGCGTTGCCGAATTCCGCGACGCTCTGACTGCCGAAACGGTGCCGGAACCGGACCAACCGTGCTCTGCCTTTGACCGGCTGGCCAACATGTTATGGGGCAGGACCCTGCCATGAACGTCATTACCGCGCTCACTAACCGGCTGGGAAACCGCAGCAACAACCAGGACCGCTGTCTGATACTGGAACGGTTCGGGCGCGTACTGCTGGTGGTCGCAGACGGCATGGGTGGCCATGCCCGCGGCGATCTGGCTGCACAGACCGCGATCGACAGTCTCAGCCGCAGCTTCCTGGAACGGCGTGACAGCATCGACGACCCGCAGGGCTTTCTGGAAAGTGCGCTGCACTCGGCGCACATCGATGTCGTCGAAGCCGGTCGCGCAGACTATCCACCGGTGAGTCCTCGCACCACTTGTGTGGTATGTCTGGTGCAGGGTGATCAGGCCTGGTGGGCACACGTCGGCGACAGCCGCCTGTACCTGCTGCGCGGCGGAATGTTGCTGACACGCACCCGCGACCACACCCCGGTCGAGCAACTGCTGCGCAGCGGCGCCATTGCCGAAGACGAGTTGCGCACCCACCCGCTCAGAAACAGCGTCAGCCGCTGTCTGGGTGGCGGATTGAAGCTTCCGAAAATCAGCTTCGACCATGCCCGGCTCAAAACCGATGACGCCCTGTTACTGTGTTCTGACGGCTTGTGGTCCGCCCTGCCCGAGCAGCGGCTGGCCGAACTGTCGACCTATGGCGATCTGGAACGCAGCGTCAACCTGCTCACCGATGAAGCCGAACTGGCCAGCTACCCGCACAGCGACAACATCAGCCTGGTGTGCCTGCACTGGCTGTCTGCGGGAAAATCACAGGCGGTCGAAACCGTTACCACACCCACGCCCGGGATCAAACCGGCGTCCGCCAAAGACCAGGACCCCCTCCAGCAGGCCATTGATGACATTCACCGCGCCATGCTCGATTACGCCTCTGAAATGAAAAAGTAAGCAATGATTGCGTGTCATTGGCGCTGGCGCCAATGACACGCTCCGTTATAATGCCGCCAGCCTGTCATTCCCGGAGGAAATTCCATGCGTCCCAGCAACCGTGCCACGGACCAGATGCGTCCGGTCACCCTGACTCTAAACTACACTATGCACGCCGAAGGCTCGGTACTGGTCGAGTTCGGCCATACCAGGGTCCTGTGCAACGCCAGCATCGACGAACGTGTGCCGGGCTTTCTGCGCGGCAAAGGCCAGGGCTGGGTCACAGCCGAGTACGGCATGCTGCCGCGCTCGACCACCGAGCGCATGGGACGCGAAGCAGCGCGCGGTAAACAGGGCGGGCGCACTATGGAAATCCAGCGCCTGATCGGTCGCTCACTGCGCGCTGTGGTGGACATGAAATCGCTGGGTGAACGTACCGTTACTATAGACTGTGACGTTATCCAGGCCGATGGCGGTACTCGTACCGCCAGTATTACCGGTGGCTTTGTAGCGCTTGCAACCGCTGTACAAAAACTGGTGGCGGACGGTACCCTGAAAAAAAATCCACTGACCGGTGCGGTAGCCTCCGTCTCCGTGGGTATCTACCAGGGTACGCCGATACTCGATCTCGACTACCCGGAAGATTCCAACGCGGAGACCGATATGAATGTGGTGATGACAGACAGCGGTCAATTCATCGAAGTCCAGGGAACGGCAGAGGGCCACCCGTTCAGCCAGGACGAAATGAACCAGATGCTGGCGCTGGCCAAAAAAGGCATTGGTGAACTCTGCGAACTGCAGTCCAGCGCTCTGGCCGGCTAGCCCTCCAATGACCCAACGCATCGTACTGGCCTCTAACAATGCCGGAAAGGTCCGCGAATTCAACCAGCTGCTGGCAGGTAGTGGGCTGGAAGTCATACCGCAGTCTGAATTCCAGATCGAGGAAATCGAAGAGACCGGATTGACCTTCGTCGAAAATGCGCTACTCAAGGCTCGCAATGCCGCGCAACATACCGGACTGCCTGCCATTGCCGATGACTCGGGACTGGAAGTGGACGCACTGGATGGCGCACCTGGCATCTACTCGGCACGTTATGCCGGCGCTGGTACCAGCGACCGGCAGAACCTGGAAAAGCTGCTGGAGGCGCTGGAAAGTGTCAGCGACGAGGACCGCAACGCGCGTTTTCAATGCCTGATGATTTATATGCGTCACCCCGCTGACCCCACACCAGGAATCTTCCAGGGCACCTGGGAAGGTCGGATTCTGCGTACCCCACAGGGGAGCAACGGTTTTGGATATGACCCCATATTCTATGTCCCGGAACAGCAGTGCTCCTCCGCCGAATTACCCCCTGACCTCAAGAACAACCTGAGTCACCGCGGCCAGGCGCTGCGCCAGCTGGTCTCCGTGCTGCGGGGCAGACAGGCCGGCGGGTGACGGCCGCAGCAAACCAGGCGACCTGCCTGACCATTCCAGTGTTCCAGTTTACTGCTCCGCCACCCCTGTCGCTGTACATACATTTTCCCTGGTGTGTGC
>CAZWJB010000026.1:10962-12408 GCA_964634485.1 uncultured Thiohalobacter sp.
CAGTTTACTGCTCCGCCACCCCTGTCGCTGTACATACATTTTCCCTGGTGTGTGCACAAGTGCCCCTATTGTGACTTCAACTCGCACGCTATCCGGGGGAAAGTACCGGAAACCGCCTACGTCGAAGCCCTGCTCAGGGATCTCGAACAGGAACTTCCGGCGGTCTGGGGCCGCACCGTGAAAACGGTGTTTATGGGTGGTGGCACGCCCAGCTTATTTTCGCCACAGGCCATAGACCAGCTGTTGAGTGGCGTGCGGGCACGGCTGCCCCTCAGTCCCGATGCTGAAATCACCCTGGAAGCCAATCCCGGCACGGTGGAACAGGAAAAGTTTGCCGGTTACCGCGAGGCTGGCGTCAACCGCCTGTCGATAGGCATCCAGAGCCTGAATGACTCACAGTTGAAGGCGCTGGAACGTATACACAGCGCGCAGGAAGCCATCCATGCGGCAGCGGCAGTACGCCGTGCGGGCTTCGATGATTTCAACCTGGACCTGATGTTTGGCCTGCCCGGGCAAACCACAATGCAGTCCTGCGACGATTTACTGGCAGCCATCGAACTACAACCAACCCACCTGTCCTGGTACCAGCTCACCCTGGAGCCCAATACCCGGTTTTATGCACAGCCACCGGTACTGCCCGACAACGACGCGCTCTGGGACATGCAGAGCCAGGGGCATTCACAACTCGCCGCGCATGGCTATACTCAATATGAAGTGTCCGCCTTCGCACAGGCCGGACGGCGTTGCCGCCACAACCTGAATTACTGGCGTTTCGCCGACTATATCGGTATCGGCGCTGGCGCCCACGGCAAGATTACCGATGGCGGTCATGGCATAATTACGAGGCGCTGGAAACAACGACACCCGCAGGCTTATATGGATAGTGCGGGCAGCGAGCACTGCATAGATGGTCAGCATGACCTGACAGAAGCTGAAGCGGTGTTTGAGTTTGCACTTAATCAGCTGCGTCTCAAACAGGGCTTCGAACTCAACGCGTTCAAAGCTGGCTGTGGCCTGCCACGCAGCCGCATACTGCCGATACTGCAACAGGCAACCAGCGATGGCCTGCTGGTACTGGATGGAACCCATGTACGGCATACCGACAAGGGTTGGCGGTTTTTGAATGACCTGCTGGAACGTTTCTTACCGGAGGAGACACCACATGCTGGAAGCGACCCGGATTGACTGCCCCTATTGCGGCGAACAATTTGAAATTAGCGTAGATTGCTCCATGGGTGGGCAACAGTATGTCGAGGACTGCCCGGTATGCTGCCAGCCGGTGGAGATCAGGACCGAGGTAGACCTGGACGGCAAGCTGCTCGCGGTCAACGCACACCGAAACGATGACTGATTACACGCCGATAGATTGCAACCTGCACAGCGAATACGAACTTGCCATCATTCAGGGCCAGCACTTGCGCATCTCCTGGCGTGATCAGAACAGGC
>CAZWJB010000027.1:0-12327 GCA_964634485.1 uncultured Thiohalobacter sp.
GAATACAGATTAATCCTCATCACCAATCACCACCAGGCGGTACCCCAGTGCAACGTAGTCGTTGATCTGCGCCGGCCCGGCTGCCGCTACATTGACGTACTCGGGAAAGTCCTCATCCACATTACCTTTCCAGCCAGCGAAGGTGCCACAGACATGCAGTTCAACGTCCTGATCTTTTACCAGTGACTGTACGCCCCGGTGGACTTCGCGGTAGCTGTCGGCATCGCTCTTGAGCATGGCAAACATCTCATCACCGTGGGTGACGATGGCGATGGGCAGTTGTGGAAAACGCTGGCGGAGCTGTTTTACATACTGCTGTGCCCGGGGCAGGGCCCACTCCAGGGCATCATCGTCACTGGTGACAATTTCAATGACTACCCCGTCGGGTGCCTCTTTGAGATCGAGTATTGGCTGGATCCCGGATGCATTTGCCAGGCTGGCAAGCGCTGGCAGGCTGAGCAGGCAAAACAGTAAAAAGCGGGGCAAGTATCGAGGTAGGTGGGCCATGATTTGTCCATGTTTTATTGGGTCGTAGGCAAATGGACATCTTGCCGGAGCAATTGTTCAGTGCCAGCTGTTAATCTTGCCTGTGTGTGGCGAATTTCTATGCATGCAGCAATTGGCGTCTGAAAAAGTCCGTTGCAATGTGAAACCCCGTGTGGTCAAAAAACTCATCCGCATTGCGATATCAACATCTTAACATCTGTTGTCCGCGTCACAATGCCTTTGTATTTTGCCTCAAATGAGACTTACAATTGGCTGATTAGTAATCGCTAGTCGGGCTTTGATGCCGTTGAATTGTTCTTCGCTGAGCTGGTAGCGCGCCAGCAGGCGACTTTATTGTCGAGTCGCATGCCCACGAGGTCTCTGCCCTGCGATTCCAGACCCGGAAAACCCGGCTACGTCCCTGGTTTTCTAGATCGGGATATAGGCGTAGCCTTCGTTCTGCCAGTTTATCAGGTACACGTACTTCATGTTATCGGTGTGAACATAGGAATAAAGTGACTCTGCCTTGATGTTGCGCGAGCGCATTCCGGTGTCACACATGTCAAACCTGACGCCGTATTTTTCATGCAGTTCCAGCAGCATCGGTGCCAGCTTTTTTTGCGCGGCGGCCAGTTCCCTGTCCTCTTTGAAGGGGGAGTTCTCCAGGTCGCGAATAAAGTATTTGTAGGCTTTCCCCGAGATAACCACCACCGCCTTGAATTCATCACCCTGTTTTTTGTAGTAATCGCTGAGGAACTTGATACTGCCGACGATGCGCGCTTCTATCCGCTCGGCGTCACCGCTGGTCAGGTCGAACATGGCCTTTCTTTCATCGGCATGAGATAAGCCGGCGACGAACATCAGGCTTAACAGAAGAAACTTGAGCTTTTGCATATTTTTTCCGATTGGAGTGGATTGCTTCGCGAGAGATGCCATACTAGAGCGACAAGAGGTGGTTTGTCCACGCGTGTTCGGATGAATGCTTATGCTGATTGACCGGAAGATGCCATACGATGAAACATGTAGCGTTGGCGCTTTCAATATTGTTACTGGCTACTTCAGGCTTTGCCGCCGATGAACAACAACCCAAAAAAAACCCCAAACTCGCCAGCGATGCAGAGGCGACCAATATCGATCAAAAGCCGGAACACGAGGGAAATGTAAGCAGTATCGGAGAAATCTGGCTGTGTATGAAGGGTATTTTGAGACTGATGAACCGCTGTTAGCACAATTGACTGGCAGCGCTAAAAGAATTGCTGTATCTGGTAAAAGAGATAAAGATTTGAGTTGTGGTAGTTCAGTCTCGCTGTCGCACCTGCCAGGTCTTACAGTTATCATAACAGGGAAACCTGAACCCTCTCCGGTGTCTGTTGCAGGTGTGGAAGTCCAGTATGCGCATGTTTAAACCAGCAGTAATGCTGATGATCCTGTTGTTTGTGTGTCCTGTCCGGGGTGGACAGGGGGAGCAGTTGCTGGAGCGGCTACGAGTTGACCACGGAGCCCTGACGGCCGCTGAACGGGATTTCCAGCGGCATCAGGAAATGGGCAACCTGGGAGCAACCGAAACCCGGGACTACGCCGCGTATATGGACCGCTTGCGCCAGCGTGTGGCTCAGGACTGCAAGGCATTGGCAGCGGCCGACATAATGGCTCCAGCAGACCTGGATTGTCCGCAGCGGCCGTCAGTCCTGGCCAGGCCCGCGGCTATCGATCAGCAGGCTGAACAGACCGATGCCGAGCGGGCGGCTGTCCTGGACGCCGAGCTTAATGCAGAACTGGGTGAGTTCGACCAACGCTTGTTGCGCGAACAGGAGCAGGTGAAAGCAGCCAAACCCCGTACAGCGGGCGGCGGCGGCCAGGGGGGGGCTGGCTCTGCTGCTGAAGGTGCTGAAGGTGGACGCAGCGGTGACCTTGCAGACAGTGGTGACCCGGGCGCCACCGACGAATCCCGGGAAAATGGCGATTTGGCTGCACCTCCCCCGGTCAGCGGTGCGGCGGGTGGTCCGGGACACCAGACCACTGTCAGGGATCAGCCGAAAGATGTGCCGGACGGAAGTGATGATGACGTCGTTGCCCGTCAGTTACGCGAAGCCGCCCAGAGAGAAACGGATCCGGAACTGAAGAAAAAGCTCTGGGAAGAATATCGAAAATACAAACAGGGGACCCTCTGAGGTAGTGGTTTTGAATATGGCATGGCGCAACCTGCTGCTGGTCCCGCTGATCCTGCTGGCAGGGTGCAGTACCATCAGTTCGCATCGCAGCGTCGACAACGATGTGCAGGTAGATAAACCCGTTGGCGAGATAACCGAGAACCAGTTACTTGATGTATGGATCGAGCTGTTTGATCCCGGCGAGTTACAGGTAGACGAGGACGATTCGAAGGGGCTGTCTGTGGATATTCGCGAGGCCGAGGCACGCTACATGCCTGTGTTGTTGCGCGACACCATGGAGAAAACCGGTTACTGGGGCGCCGTTCGGGTCGTGCCCCGGGGTACCGAAGGTGCTGAGGTGCTGGTGCAGGGCGTTATGCTTGAATCGGATGGCGAACGACTGGAACTGAAAATAACCGCGCTGGACGCGAGTGGCAGGGAGTGGTTCAGCAGTACCTACGAGGCCAAGGTTTCCCTGCAGGCGTATCAGGATGCGGAACCGGGCGGATATGAGGTGTTCCAGGCCCTGTTTAATGCTATTGCCAACGACCTTGCAGTGTACCGTGCTACCCTGACGCCGGAAAATATCCTGACCATTCGCCGTATAGCGAAGCTGCGTTTTGCCGCCGACCTGGCGCCTGATGTTTTTACAGGGTATCTGCAGCGCAGCGATAAGGGCCAGTTCACCATCTTGCGCCTGCCGGCAACGGATGATCCCATGGTGCGGCGCGTGAGCGCAATCCGGGAACGGGATTTTCTGCTTATCGATACCCTGAACGGGCACTTCGATAACTTCTACCAGGCTATGCAGGAACCCTATGTGCAGTGGCGCAAGACGCGCCTCGAGGAGCTTGAGTCGCTGCGTGCTATCAAGCGCGAGGCCAGAAACAGAAAACTGATCGGCGCTGCCGCAATCATTGGCGCGATTGCGATCGAGGTACTGGGTGGCAGCAGTTCGCGTGCCGCTACCGGCACGCTGCGCGACATCATGGTGGTTGGCGGCGCCTATGCCCTCAAGACCGGTTTCGACAAGGATTCGGAAACCACTATCCACCGCGATGCGATCGAGGAACTGGGTGAATCATTCTCCGCAGAAACCAGGCCGCTGGTGGTGGAAGTGGAAGGGGAAACCCACGAACTGACCGGCTCCGCCGAAGTGCAGTACGTCAAATGGCGTGCCTTGCTGAAGCAGGTCTATGCTGCCGAGACCGGTTTGCCGGGGACTGTACACTGAGGCAACGGCATGTCATCCAGTGACCAGCCTGGCACCGACAGCGGTGTCCCTGATTTACATCCGCCGCCGCGTCCGCCCGGGAGCATAGTGCAGCCGTCGATTCAGGCCGCCCCCTCGCATCGCTGGATCTGGATGGCGCTCGCTGCTGCACTGCTGCTGAGCCTGCTGGTTGTGCTGGTGCTGCCGCGACTGGTGCCCGGGCCGAGCGGGGTCGCGGAGCAACCGGCCACGGTGCAAGCGCCTGCCACCGTTAAATCCAGAGCGGCGGTGCGCACAGAGGCCGAACAGACCCTGCAACAGTTCCTGCAGTTGCAGGCAAAACTGGAACTGGTTAATGCAACTGTATGGGGCGAGCCTGTGTGGAGCGAAGCGGCCGGGCTGGCGGCATCCGCTGATCGTATGTTTGGCGAACGGCGCTTCGCTGATGCCGCTGGTACCTATGCGGAGGCATTGCTCAGACTGGAGCAACTGGACAGCCGGCAGGAGCAGATTTTCTCCGCGGCCCTGGAAGCAGGGCAGTCTGCATTGGCGGCGAACGATGCGGATGCCGCACAGAAACAACTCGAGCTGGCTCTGACTGTTAAACCCGGTCACGAACTCGCAACCCGCAGTCTGGCGCGTGCACAGGCGCGTAGCGGTGTCCTGCAGCGTATGACTGCCGGCGAAGTCGCTGAGAGTAGTGGCGACCTGGACTCAGCCGTTGCCGAGTACGCTGAAGCGCTACAACTGGACAACGACTACCAACCGGCCCGCGACAGTCTGGGGCGGGTTTCTGCACAGCTTACCGATGCCAGGTTTCGTGCCGCCATGAGCCGTGTGCTGACAGCAATGGATAGCGGTCAGCTGAATGAGGCTGGCGTAGCGCTGGAAGACGCAGCCCGGTTAAAGCCTGATGATGGTGTCGTACGTGATGCCCGCCAGCGACTGACGCAGGTGCGTCAGCAGTCGAACCTGTCACGTTTGCGCCGCAATGCGGCGGCGAAGGTCAGGGAGGAGGACTGGCAGGGGGCAGCTGCACTGTATAAAAAGGCGTTACAGATCGACGCTGATGCCGGGTATGCCCGCAACGGTCTGGTGCGGGCAGAGGCGCGGATGCAGTTGCACCAACAGCTTGATCACTACCTGAATGACCCGCAGCGTCTTTATTCGGCCGAACCGCAGGAGAACGCCCGCTTGCTGTTGTCAGCAGCCGGCGAGGTACCCGCCGGTGAACCGCGCCTGGCAAAAAAAATCAGTCAACTCGAACGGCAGCTGGCTGCTGCACGCATCCCGGTACAGGTCCGGCTGCGCTCGGACGGAGAGACCGAGGTGGTAATCTATCGTGTCGCCCGCCTGGGACGTTTTACCGAGCGCCAGCTGGAGCTGCGGCCGGGAACCTATACCGCTGTCGGGTCATGTCCAGGCTATCGGGACGTGCGCAAGGTGTTTTCGGTATTGCCGGATAAAGTGCCGCCAACGATCGATATTCGTTGTGAGGAACCGGTTTGAGTCGCGTCTACTTCATCCGGGATGCGCGCGGGGAACGGCGCGTCGGTGAAGCGGACATGCCGCTGTCCGTTGGTGGCGGGCGAAATAATGACATTGTGTTGCCCGATGTCGAGGCTGAGACCCGTGTGGCGCATATCGCCATCGCCGATGGGCACGCTTTTATTCAGCCGGATGACGCGGCGCTGCCTCTATTCCATAATCACGAGCGCATACTGGATTCGGTCTGGCTTAAATCCGGCGACCAGGTACAGATGGGTGAATCTGTTCTGCACTGGAACGTTAAGGGTGACCAGGTCTTCATAAACGTGGGGGAGGCAAACAACGCACCTCAACTGACACCACCACAGGGCCCACCACCGTCGGTGACTACTGAGAAAAGTGCTTTGCCGGCCGCCAACACGCCTGTATCCACGCACGGGCGGCGCAGGCTCCTGCGTATCTTTGCAGGGCTGTTTTTGTTATTGGTGACAATAGCCACGTTCATCCTGCTGGCAACGCCTCTGGTGTTGCGTATAACACCAGAGCCGGAGGTGCAGTCCGTGAGTGGTTTCCCTCCACTGATATCCCTGGGTGGCAGACTGCTGGCCTTACCCGGACAATACACGGTTCACGCCACCCTCGATGGCTACCAGGACCTGGAACAGCCACTGGAAATTACCACGGGTGGGTTTCGGGAATACAGTTTCCGGATGCAGGAATTACCCGGACGCGTTACGCTGCGTGTCGAGCCTGATGTGGCTTTTGAGCTGTTCGTGGATGATGAACCGGTGGTAATCAGCAGCGCTCGCGTGGCGGAGATTCCGCGTGGCATGCATCGACTTCGCGTGCAGACCGAGCGCTATCTGGCAGCGGAGCAACAGCTCGATATCGAGGGGCTGGGAAAAGATCAGCAGGTGCAGTTTTCATTGCAACCGGCCTGGGCCGAAGTGCAGATCAGCAGCCAGCCTGCAGGCGCCGAGGTGAGTGTGGAGGGGAAGAGCATAGGGCGTACACCTCTGAAGACAGAGATTCTGCAGGGTGAGCATAGTATTGTTCTGTCACTGCAAGCGTACAAGCCGGTGGTACTGCAGCAGAAAATAACCGCCGGATCGGTGTTGCAACTCGAAAATATCGAACTGCCACCGGCTGATGGCCGGCTGGTTCTGCAAAGCGCGCCGACCGCGGCCACTATCAATCTGGATGGCAACTTCCTGGGTACCACACCGGCGACGCTTACCCTGTCTTCGGGGCAGGCGCATCGTCTTCAGCTGAGCAAACCCGGCTATCGTAATGCTGAGCAGAAGGTGATGCTCAGCCCTGATGAAGAAAAGGCGCTGTCGGTAACCCTGTCACCCGAGTACGGTACGCTATTCATTACGTCATCACCGGCGGATGCCAGGCTGGTGCTGGATGGCAAGGCAGCCGGTGAGGCCAGTCGCCGTCTGCGCCTGACAACGCGGCCACACCGCTTGGAATTCAGCAAACCGGGTTATGTTACCCAGCGGATAACTGTCACGCCGCGCGCCGGCGTCAGCCGGAACCTGGATATACGTCTTAAGACTGTGGCACAGGCAAAGCAAGATGCTACGCCAGCCACATTGACCACCGCCGGCGGTCAGCTAATGCGCCTGGTACGACCGGCTGGTGCCAGTTTCCGGATGGGGGCTTCGCGCCGCGAAGCCGGGCGCCGTGCTAACGAGAGCCGTCGCCTGGCGCAGCTGGTGCGGTCTTTTTATCTGGGTGATAGAGAGGTGAGCAATAGCCAGTATCTTCGTTTTCGCCCGTCTCATAACTCTGGAAGTTCAGAAGGCGCAGCGCTTGACGGTGCCGCGCAACCGGTCGTGAATGTCAGCTGGGACGATGCAGCCCGCTACTGCAACTGGCTGAGCAAGAAAGACGGTTTGCCAGCGGCGTACCAGGAAAAGGGTGGGCGTATGCAGGCGCTGAGGCCAGCAACGACCGGCTATCGCCTGCCTACCGAGGCGGAGTGGGCTTACGTCGCGCGCGTGTTGGGTCGCGATACCCCACAACGTTACCCCTGGTCAGGCAGCTTCCCGCCCACCACAGTAGTAGGTAATTTTGCCGACGCGCAAATCAGCGATACCCTTGTCGACGTGGTGCCTGCGTATGACGACCGCTACCGGGGTACCGCACCGGTCGGCAGCTTTACCGCGTATCCCGCCGGATTCTACGATCTGGGCGGCAACGTGGCAGAATGGAGCAATGATTTTTATGCAGTTTACCCCGGTGAGAGCGAGCGGCTGGTTAAAGATCCCGCTGGTCCTGTGTCCGGAGAGCATCACGTGGTGCGCGGTTCAAGCTGGCGCCACGGTAATATCACCGAGCTGCGCCTGAGTTATCGTGATTACAGCCGCGAGGCGCGCAGCGACCTGGGTTTCCGTATTGCACGTTATGCCGAGTAATGGAGTCTGAACTATGCAACGTCTGCCTGTGTTTCTTATTCTGAGCGTGGTTGCAGTGAATCTGTATGCGTTCACCCTGCCTGAAAAGGAGAAAGCTCCGGAAAAGACGCCACCGCAAACTCAACAGGAGAAAGCCGTTCCCGGCCGGGACAAGCCTGCAGCGCCGGTAAAGGACTATAAACCCACCGAGAAAATCAAGGCCGACAGCGCTGTGTCATTCCCGGTCGATATCTGAGTACCAATGTCATGAAAAAAGCCTTTCCCGCCGAATTTATATACCAGCTGTTCGCGTTGCTGATCGCTTTTATATTGGTGCATGCACTGTACGTTACTCTGATACGCCCGCAGGCAGACCTTTTCATGCAGCAGGCGGCGGTTGATATGCAGGAGAATCCGGACTATGTGCAGCAACGTTCGTTCTATGTCGTGATCAAGGACTATGAACAGGAGAGTAGCTTCATACTGATGCTGTGGGCGCTGGCTATCCTGACCTACAAGGGGCGTGCCGTATACCTTCAGCAGAAATTACTGGAACGCGACCTGCTCGGCTTGCCCGAAAATCTGCCTATCGGGCTTGAGGATACACGAGGCCTTGGCAACCGCCTGCAGTCTCTGCCTGGTCACGAACGGGAGTCGTTGCTACCGCGTGCCCTGCTGACCGCGATTGAGCGCTTCGCTGCGACGCGCAATGTTCAGGATGTTTCGACCGCTGCGCGTGCTGTCTGCGATTCAGAAGGTGAACGCCTCGAATCCGAGTTATCCATTATCCGTTACATTGCCTGGGCCATACCCTCGGTCGGGTTTATCGGCACCGTGCGCGGGATCGGCGACGCGCTGGGACAGGCGCATCGTGCAGTCCAGGGTGATATCACTGGGGTGACTGCGAGCCTGGGTGTAGCTTTCAATTCCACCTTTATTGCACTGGTCATCAGTATCGTGCTGATGTTCTTTATTCACCAGTTGCAGCTTATGCAGGAGCGACTGGTGCTCGACAGTGAGCGCTATGTAGACCAGTGGATGGTGCGTCGCCTGAAGGTCTGACCCGCATACACTGCAATGAAACGTCGACCCGTCTCCGCATTTTCCATGTCTTTTCTCGATGTCATGTTCTGTGGTTTCGGTGCCGTGGTACTGCTGGTGCTGATACTCAATTACGATACCGTCAAGGCGCGTACAAAGGCATTCTCCGACCTGCGCGGCGAGGTGGTGCAGCTGGAACAGGAGGTTCTGGTCGGCGAGGAGCAACTGGTGGCGGCACGTAACAGTCTCGATGCCACTGATACGGCACTGGTGCTCGCGCAGGGGGAAACAGAGCAGATTATACAGAACGTCCGCGAGCTCGAAATCGAGATAGCCAGGATGGAAAAAGAGACCCTGGCAAACCGGGCGGACGTCAATAAACTCACTGTGGATCTGAAAAGCCTGGATAAGGAAAAGCGGCGTCTGGGTTCGCAGGCACCGCAAGGCCGCGATCAGGGTGACAAGGTACGCCAGACACTCGGTGACGGTGACCGCCAATACCTGACCGGTTTAAAGATCGGCGGGAAACGTATTCTGATCCTGGTCGATGCTTCTGCGAGCATGCTGGATGAAACCATCATCAACGTGATTCGCCGCCGCAATATGGATAGTGCGCAAAAACGCAATGCACCCAAGTGGAGACGTACACTGGCGACAGCCGAATGGCTGCTCAGTAATCTTCCTTCCAGCGCCAGTTTCCAGCTCTATGTATTCAATACCCAGGCCCGCGCAGCGCTGCCTGGCAGCGACGGTAAATGGTTGAGTACGGCCAGCACCCGGGATGTGGAGGGCGCGATTGCAGCGTTACGCAAGCAGCTGCCGGAGGACGGGACCAGTCTGTATCAGGCCTTCGCCGTGGCAAAGCAGTTATCACCCGGACCGGACAACATACTTCTTGTAACCGACGGGTTACCTACACAGGGTCGCGGCAAACCAAAGCGGACCACCGTGTCTCCCGACGAACGCCTGGAGCATTTCGACAAGGCATACCGCAGCCTGCCATCGGGCATTCCGGTCAATACCATTCTTATGCCGATGGAAGGTGATGCCTGGGCTGCTGCCGCCTTCTGGAAGCTGGCTATCGACACGCAGGGTTCCTTCATGACACCGGCGAGGGACTGGCCGTGACGAGGCGCAGCCGGCGCGGCGTCGAAATATTCAACCTGTCTTTTCTGGACGTTGTATCCGTTGGTTTCGGCGCTATTGTTCTGTTGCTGATTATCGTCAAGGTTTCCGAGCCGCGCGTTATCGAGAAACTCGCTGTCGATCTCAGTGGGCTGGTGCAGAGACTCGAACAGGAGTTGTTTGACCTGCGCGGCGAAACCAGCGTGCTGAATCGCGATTTGCAGTATAAACAGGAACAACTTTCCGAGAGTCAGGAAAAACTGGCGCGCCTCAGGGGTGACATGTCATCCTTGCAGGGCCGGTACGCTGCAACCCGCAATGACAATGAAGCACAGCGTGTTATTGCGGGCCGGCTGCGTACCGCGAAACAGAGCCTCTCCGAAGAGATGCGCCGTCTGCTTGGGCAGAATTACCGACGTACCGATGCCAGGATTGGCGGCGTGCCCGTTGACAGTGAGTATATTATCTTCATCATCGATACATCCGGATCCATGAACCAGAATGCCTGGCCGCTGGTGCTGAAGAAAGTGACAGAAGTGCTGGAGATATATCCGCGCGTCAAAGGCATTCAGGTCATGAACGATATGGGTGACTACATGTTTTCCCAGTACAGGGGGCGCTGGATTAAGGATACACCGGCACGGCGCAAGGCGATCATCAAGCGGCTCGCCGGCTGGCGGCCGTTCTCGAATTCGAGCCCCGTGGAAGGTATCGAGGCGGCGATTCGTCGTTTCTACGCGAGCGACAAGCGCATCAGTCTGTACGTGTTTGGCGATGATTTCGCACGCGGTTCGATTCAGGCGGTGATCGATACCGTCGATCAGCTGAACCGCGCCGATCGCGCAGGTAAACGCCGGGTCCGTATTCATGCCGTTGGTTTCCCGGTGATATTTGCGCAGGGCGGTATACCCGTTAACACAGTGCGATTCGCTGCGCTGATGCGCAAGCTGGCAGAAAATAACAACGGTAGTTTTGTCGGCCTCAACAGCACCCGGCCATGAGCGTTTCTGAACCAGCTACGACAGGCCGCCTGGTTGTTATAGATGCGCTACGCGGGGTCGCCATCCTGTTGATGGTGGTCTATCACTTCTGTTTTGACCTGAGCTATTTCGGACTGGCGGATTTCAACTTTTACCAGGACCCGTTCTGGCTCCATGCACGGACCTTTATTCTCGGCATGTTCCTGCTGCTGGTCGGCGTCAGCCTGGTTCTGGCGGGGGGGCGGAAACTCGATAGCCGACGTTATCTGCGGCGCCTGGCACTGTTGATTGCCAGCGCCGTGTTGATCAGCGTCTCGACCTGGTGGATGTTTGGTGAACGCTTTATCTTCTTCGGTGTCCTGCACTTTATCGCTCTTGCCAGTGTGCTGGGTCTGCTGTTCGTGCGTGCCGGATGGGTAAATCTGGTGCTGGGGATTGCTGTTATCCTGTTCGCTAACTACTACCAGTTCTCCTGGTTCGATACACCGGGTCGGCGCTGGATAGGGTTGATGACACACAAGCCGATGACCGAGGACTATGTGCCGCTGCTGCCCTGGTTCGGCGTGGTACTGCTGGGCCTGTATGCAGGGCCTTACCTTGCGCGTCTGGCTCGACAGTGGCAGGAGGCGGGGAGATCAGGACTGGTACGGATACTGGCGCTCGGCGGCCGGCACAGTCTGGTTATATACCTGCTGCACCAGCCACTGTTGCTGGGTCTCCTGTCGCTGTACGCTAGTGTTGCTGGTATTCCTTCAGAACCGTACTGACAGCGCGATCCATCAAAGGTGCGGTATCGAGAATCCGGGCACGTGCGCAACTTAGTAGCAGGGCAAACTCATCAAGGCTGTAGTTGCCGGCCTTAAGGCCCTTGCGATCAGTAAACAGGTAGGTATTGGTGATCGGGCTTATCCAGCTGAGCTTGGCGCGCTGCCCCTTGCCGTCACTGCCACAGAATTCCACCCACGTGCCGGTTGTCAGCTGGCGCGCCCTGGCAGTGAAGCCGTCGTTGGCCTGGGGTGCGCTGTCAACAGTTTTCGGCGCCGGTTTTTCGGGTTCGCGTGGAGTGGTCGTTCTGGCCACGGCTTTCTGAATCACGGTTACCTTTTCGTCGGCGGTATCAGCCTGTGTAACTTCAGCAGTCTTCTCACCTTCGTCCGTGTTGACCGCGGTTCGTCCATGTGCGTGTACCAGCCTGGCGATGAACTCGTCGCGCTCGGAAGACACAATGGAAAGCCGTTCCATTCCTTCGCGCAGACGGGTTAACAATGACGGTTGCATAGTGACCAGCTTCTGCCGGTCTGCACGCGTGTACTTGGGTTTTACGCTCCAGATCAGGTCGTCCATGGTGGCGATTGTCTGCTTCCAGGCCGGGCTGTCCTTGCCCTGACGGGCGCAGGTGATGAACAGCAGATTTTTCCAGTATGTGGTCACGAAGTCGCGAA
>CAZWJB010000028.1:0-11970 GCA_964634485.1 uncultured Thiohalobacter sp.
AACCGATAGATCGTTATGTGTGTGGGTGCTCTCGTGAAAATATTTCTATGCGCAACCCGTTTACTCGTGCCACAAGCTGTTTAATATTGTATAAAGAACCGTCTTCCCAGACAGAAAATCCACCCGATAAAAGGATTTCAAGAACTTCAGCGCTTTCTTCCAGTGACTTGGTGCTTGTCGCTCGGCGTTCTATTTCTTTGTAGGGATTCATATCCTGATTGTGACTTTTAATAGATGAGGATGTGCCTGCCATTAAGGCGTAGATTTATAATGCTTGAATGTGTGCCTGAATCCTATCCAGAATCGTGTCGAAAGGGATTTGATCATTGAAATAGAGTGATGTTGTCGCTTGGTAGGCGAGTGCATACTGATCACGCGTTGCCGGATCAGATAATAGGAATGCCTCGTTCTCGGAGATATTCAAATTGTCACCGGTTCTGAACCGTACCTTCTTCCGCTCCTGATATTCGTGGGTGCCGATGAAGGCTGCTACATCCGGATGCTCCAGGAGCTGGCTGATGTCATAGTAGTGTCGCATGAAGTTCTGGGGCAGTTCGCCTTTGTCCTGTTGTTGTCGGAACTTGGTGGAGACGGTCTGCAACTTCTCGACAAAGGTGTAGCCGGGGTGATAACACGGAACATCAACTGCCCGGTTGTCCAGGATGCTGACATCGTTTTCTGATGCCTTGTCATAGGCCCAGGAAGAAATCGTTTGGGGTGAGTTCGGCTGGGTATCATCGAAGCCCGTCTCCAGAAGGATGCCTTCTTTCAGGCCCACCAGATTGTCAAAGGCACTGTCATATTGTAGGCGGATGCCGCCACTCCTGAATTTCTCATCGTCGAATGCATGGTCACGTTCAACGTTACCGATACCTTTGATTTGGATCGTATCAGCGAGCCAGTCATAGAACTGTTGCCTGGATTCAATATGCCGCGCCTTTTTGGTTTGGTTGGCGCCGGTGAATACTTCGAATGGAGCGCATGACGGGTCGATGCGAATATCGATATCTTCGGAAAAACGATGGATTATGCCGAAGCCTTTGGATAGAGAAGTGCCGCCCTTGAGCTCAAAAGTGAAGCCCTGGGTGGCGAGGCCGTACAGGCAGTGCATGATCCAGTAATCCTTTTCCACGAGAGCTGGCAGCAGTCCCCGTTCGTCGGCGACAATACGAACCAGATCGGCAAAATCGGATCGTTCGTGCAGATAGGGATCAGGCGGCATCCGCCAGCACCTGATCGAAGAATTTGCGGGTGGCGACTTTGCCGTAGTTGCGAGCGGCCAATCGGAGTTTGCTGGCATTCAACTCTTTCGCTTTGCTGCGCACATTTGTACGCAGCATCTCTGCATCCTCTGCAAGTGCAGGCAGGTTATTCAGAAGGTCCACCAACAGGAATTCCTCGGTGAGTTTCCGCGGGAAGCGGGGCTTCCTGCGAAATTCAAAGGGGAGTCCTCCCAGCGTGAAGCGACCATGGCGCTTGTGGTTATAAACGACATGGGTGTTATAGAGCTGCGTCGTACCCAGACCCAGGGTGTTGTAGGCATTTGGAGAGGTGAGCAGGAAGTCATCCTCTTTCAGGAAACGGCGCACCAGTTCCCGCTCGTCTGCCGGCACCTGACCAAAAGCTGAGTGTTTGGGACAGTAATACAGCCCGTTTTGCAGTTTCTGCAAAACCCCCTGATCGACCAGCTCACGCGCGTGCCGGTCAACGCTTTTTGACCATTGGGCCAGCTCCGCGCGCCGGTACACACGACCGGGGTGCAGGTGCCTTTTCAGTTGTTCCGAGCGCTTCATCATCATTTCCTCTGTTTGGTCAATATAGCTTCTGTCGGCAGAAATGACAATAAATTTATTAAAAAAACATGCATTATTATACATAGATCATTGTAATTACTATATTTATATAAATTTTATGTGGTTATGAAAGGGGAGTTATCACCCCAGCTTTATCGCCAAATCCTCCGCCTTCAAATGCGTATACCGGCGCAACATGCGTAAATCCTTGTGTCCGGTAATACTGGCGACTTCCATAATATTCAGCCCTTTCTCGAAGAGCCGGGTAGTGGCCTCGTGACGAAGATCGTGGAACCGAAGATTCTCGATGCTGGCCCTGCGTACTGCGCGAATATAGGCACGTTTGATGGCCTCGGTGGTGATGCCGGGGAAGGCTTGCCCGTGCAGGCTGCGGGGCAGGGCGCGCAGCACCCGGACGGCGGTCGTGGACAGCGGTACGGTGCGTGATTCGCCGTTCTTGGTATCCGGCAGGTGTGCGGTACGGCGGTTCAGGTCGATGTGTTCCCAGCACAGGCGAATCAGTTCCCCCTGGCGCATGGCGGTTTCCAGCGCCAGTAGTACGATGGGCAGCAGCCAGGGATTGCGTGCTTCGCGGCAGGCATCAAGCAGGCGGGCTTCTTCACCCGCCTGCAGTCGCCGGTCCCGTGGCCGGTTCTCGGGAGGCAGCTTGATATCGCGCACCGGATTGTGGACGTAGATGCCCCATTCCTTGTGGGCGACCTCGAATGCATGACCCAGCAGCACCAGGTCCCGCTTGACGGTGGATGGAGTGACCTTCCGCAGTCGCTCGTCCCGGAAGCGGGCGATGTCTACCCCGCGGATGCTGGCAATAAACCGCCGGGCCAGCGGCAGACGCATCAGCGCACGCAGGCGGTTGGTCTCGGAGGCCGCGCCTTTTTTCAGGGGCGTTATCTCGTCCAGGTAGCGTTCCAGCAGTTCTTTCAGCGTGGTGGACTCGGCCTCGGCGCGGGAGACGAACACGCCTTTGTCCATTTCGACCTCGATGGCACGCGCCCACTGCTCAGCCAGCGCACGTGTCTCAAAGGTTTTGGTCTGCAGGGACTGGCCCTTTTTCCGGACCTGTGCCTGCCATTGGTAGGGGCCGCGTTTTCGGAAGGTTGCCACTGTCACACTCCGTTCATTCGCGAACGAGTGTGACAACAGTGTGACAAATAATCAGTTGTTAACCCACACAAGGACCGTTGGGGTTATTAACTGATTGATTTGATTGGTGGGCGATACTGGGTTCGAACCAGTGACCCCTGCCGTGTGAAGGCAGTGCTCTCCCGCTGAGCTAATCGCCCGATAAAGTATGGAAGACGGGATTCTAGAAGGTTTACTGCAGATAAATCAATCATACTCAAGGCAGAAGATTATCTGCGAGTTTAGCGTGCGCTGGAAGATCAGTTGTCGACCAGGTTCAGACGATGCATCCTCCGCCACAGGGTGCTGCGGTCAATGCCCAGCAGGCGTGCGGCCTGGGCGCGGTTGCCGTTGCTCTGTTCCAGCGCGTCCAGGATTTCCCTTTTGTGCGGATCGGTTTCGTAATGTTGCTTACCGGGGGCTTCTTGCCTGGCATCGCTGTCACCGTTGGGCCGGTAGTGGCGGATGGCGAAGGGCAGGGAGCTGGCTTTTACGCGCCCGTTCTTGGCGAGGATCATTCCGTGTTCGACGGCATTGGACAGTTCGCGCACGTTCCCCGCCCAGGGGTAGTCCATCATCAGCTGCATGGCGTCAGGATCGCAGTCCAGGTTGGCCGGGTAGCCGCGGCTGACCAGCTTGTCGCAGATATAACGAATCAGCAGCGGGATGTCGCCGGGGCGGTCGCGCAGTGCGGGGATTTCCACCGGTATCACGGCGAGCCGGTAATAGAGGTCAGCGCGGAAATCGCCTTCATCGACCAGCTTGCGCAGGTTCTGGTTGGAGGCGGAAATAATACGTACGTCGACCTTGACGTTTTTGTCGGAGCCGACCATCTGGAAGCATTGCTCGTCGAGTGCCTTGAGCAGCTTGGGCTGCAGGTGCAGCGGCAGTTCGCTGATTTCGTCCAGGAACAGGGTGCCACCGCTGGCCGCCTGCATGCGTCCTTCGCGGTCTTGTGTGGCGCCGGTGAATGCGCCTTTTACGTGACCGAACAGTTCCGACTCGAGCAGCGCTTCCGGTATGGCGGCGCAGTTGATTTCAACCAGCGGCGATCCATGGCGGTCACTCTTGTGATGAATCATGCGCGCCAGCAGGCTCTTGCCGGTACCGGATTCACCTTGCAGCAGGACCGAGGCACGGGTAGGGGCAATGTGTTCCATCATGGCTGTGACTTCGAGCATGCGCGGATCCTGTGTGACCATGCCCGAGTTACGGTTGTCATCCAGCACCGCCTGCAGTCGACGTTTGTCGGTGATGTCCGCCATGACCATCAGGCGAATGGGCTCAGGCTCGCCGAGCACGGGTACCGTTGTCGAGTTTACTTCCAGGAAACGGGTGGCGCCATTGCGCGTTATGCGTTGTTCAAAGCGCTGGTGGTCGATGAAGGTTTGATCGCTGACCATGCTTTTCTGCGCGGCGGGTTTGGGGAGGCAATGACGTAAATCGAAACCGGTTGAATCGCGAATATTGCGGATCGAGTCAAACGGCGGATACCCCAGCATTTCGTCGGCAGCGGGGTTATGAAACAGGACCTTCCCTTTGTAATCGGTCAGGATAACGCCTTCGTGGATATGCGAGATTACTGCATCCATCAAAGGTGTGAATTGTTCGAGTGCGTTCATCAATTGACTCCTGGCCTTTATCGTTATTGTTCAGCGCAATTCCGCGAGGTATTTATTTAGCACCGTTCCGTCCTGGATACAGTGTGGCCCAATAAAACATACCAGTGGTCCGATAGACCATATCAATAGTATAGGGGTATTACGTTGATGTGAATCATTTCTGCAACACTTTTCTGTTGCAAATGGCGAATGTGTTGCAGGAGTGTTGCAGCCTGTTATGACAGGCATTTGATTCTATAGATATCAATGAATAAGTGGTTAAACCAAAAGTAAAAGATCAAAAAGCACCGTTGCACATAAACGGCCGTCTAGTGAACAGCATATTTTAAAATACAACGACTTGCAGGTTGGTATGCCTATTGCAATGTAATGCACAAAACACCTTGTTTAAAGAGGATACTGCCTGTCAGTTCCCTTGCACGGTGATAAACAAAAGCGTTTGGAGGAGAAAACCAGTGGCGTCACTATGTCAGCAACCTGATGTGCAGGGCGGTAGTTCCATGCGCCCCCGCTTTGTTAAATCGAATTCTCAAAGGACGTGCAGGTATCTGGCGGCATGTCTGTCGAGCGCGCTGCTAACTCTTTCTCTGGGCACCTTGAGTCAGTCGGTATCGGCGCAAAACACTGCCGCAGGCGGTTCGCAGATCGTGACTGTCGAGGCCAGCACAACAGCCAGCGCGGTCACACTGGGAGGCACGGTAGTCGCTTTCAAGGAAGTGACTCTGACGGCACAGATTCCGGGCCGTGTTGAATTCATCTCGGGAACGGAAGGTGATAAATTCAAGTCTGGCGATATCCTGGTTGCCATTGACGATGATGATCTGTTGGCAAAGCGCCGTTCCGCCGTAGCGCAGTACAACAATGCACAGGCGTCTATCGCCAACGCACGCGTTCAGTATGACCGGGAACTGTGGTCGCCACAGAGCCGCAGTATCAGCCGTTCTGGTGGCATGGGTATGCCCAACATGTTTGACCAGATGTTTACCCAGCCGTTTTCACAGTCGATGATGCCCGGAAATTATGGCGGCGACCGGCGCGTTGACCGGCAAGCCGACCTTTATGGCTATGGCACGCAGTTGACCCAGGCGCAAAACCAGCAGCTCCAGGCTAAATCTGCGATCGAGGAGATTGACGCCAAGCTGCGTGATACTCGTTCCTTTGCGCCTTTCGACGGCGTTATCATCAGGAAAATGGTCGAAGAGGGTGATACCGTTCAGCCGGGACAGCCGCTGATCGAGTTTGCAGATCTGACCTACCTGCAAGTCGAAATTGATGTGCCGATGCGACTTATGTCCGGCTTGAAAAAGGGCATGCTGGTTCCGGTAAAAATAGATGTAGGTAACATACGCGTTGATGCGCGTGTTGCACAGATATTCCCATCCGCAGACGCGGTTCGTCACACCGTTAAAGTCAAGTTTGACCTGCCTGTGGATGTGCCCGGGGGGCCGGGTATGTATGCGGAGATCATGATTCCGGATACTTCGGAACAGGCCGGCGAGGTGCTCGTCATACCGGATAGCGCTGTGTTGTGGCGTGGCAGCCTGCCTGCCGTGTATGTTGCCAGCGGAAATGGCAAGACCGAGCTGCGTCTGATTCGCCTGGGCGAATACGTCAGCGGTAACCGGGTAGCGGTACTCTCCGGCCTGAAAGTTGGGGAACGGATCTATGCAGTGCCTCCATCCGGCGCTTCGTCAGACTGGAACAAAAGCCCCGATAACCAATAACCATCAGGACGGACCGGTACAGCCATCATGACGGAAGAAACACAAGCCAACGACCAGCCTGAAAAAAGCCAGGAAGAGCTGGAGTTTCTCGACCGGGAGGAAGTTGAGAACAAGCAACTCGGTATCGCCGGGCGCATCGCCTGTAACTTTATCGATTCGCCGATATCCCCGTTGCTGATGGTGGCGACACTGTTCATCGGTCTGCTGGGCCTGATGTTTACGCCACGCCAGGAAGATCCGCAGATATCGGTGCCGATGATCGATATTTTTGTCCAGTACCCGGGTGCTTCCGCGGACCAGGTGGCCAGCCTGGTGACAGAACCCCTGGAACGCATCATGTACCAGATTCCCGGGGTACGGCACGTGTACTCTGCCAGTCAGCGTGGCCAGGCGATGGTAACGGTGCGTTACCTGGTCGGTCAGCCTTTGGGGCCGTCCATCGTAAAAGTCCACGACAAGATCCAGTCCAACCTGGACAAGATGCCGCCGGGCGTTTCGATGCCACTGGTAAAACCCAAGGGTATTGATGACGTACCGGTTGTAACCGTCACCCTGTCATCCGGCAGCGTGGATGATGCGGCGCTGCGCACCCTGGGCATGGATGTCCTGCAGCGCCTGCGCGAAGTGCCCAATAGCGGACAGGGTTTTGTGGTGGGCGGACGCGCCGAACAGGTGCGCATTGAAGTCAATCCGGAACGGCTGGCCGGCTACGATCTGACGCTGGACCAGATCGCACAAACCGTCAAGTCCGCCAACCAGCAGCTGCTTGCAGGTTCGACCGAAGCAGCCAGCACTACGCTCTCTGTCTACACCGGCTCATTTCTGCGCACCGCAGACGAAATATCACGCCTGATCGTTGGTTCGCAGGGCGGCTTGCCGGTTTACCTCCGCGATATCGCCAGCGTGGTCCATGCGCCGGAGGACGCACGACAGATGGTGGGTTACTACACGGGCGCAGCCGCCGACGAGGAAGAGGCTGTGGCGGATGGAGAACCGGCGGTAACGGTCGCTTTGGCCAAAAAGGAAGGCACCAACGGGGTTACGGTTGCCGACGACATCCTGGAAAAACTGGATTTATTGCGCGGGCACCTGATTCCCGACAACGTGCGCGTCACGATCACGCGCGATTACGGCAAGACAGCTAACGACAAGGTAAACGAACTACTCCTGGCACTGTTCCAGGCGGCGCTGGCCGTGTCGATTCTGTGTATGATCGGGCTGGGTTTTCGTGCCGCCTTTGTGGTTATCTCGGTCATCCCGATTGTCATCCTGATCACTATCTGGTCGGCCTGGGTGCTGGGGTATACCATCGACCGTGTCAGTCTGTTCGCGCTGATATTCTCGATCGGTATCCTGGTCGATGATGCGACGGTGGTGGTGGAGAATATTTTCCGTCGCTGGATGGATGCGGGTCGTACCACGGTAGGTATTGCTATCGATGCGGTCAGGGAAGTGGGCAACCCGACTATTCTTGCTACCCTGACGATTATTTCCGCGCTTTTGCCCATGGGCTGGGTCAGCGGCCTGATGGGGCCGTACATGCGCCCGATCCCGGTGCTCGGTGCGTCGGCAATGTTCTTCTCGCTGGTAGCGGCCTTTATCTTTACGCCCTGGTTTGCCGTGCGCGTGCGCCCTGCCAGCCTGGCCGCCTTCAAAAAGGCCGAAGCGCGGGAACAGAAAACGCATGAAATTGTCGGCAAGATCTACGAGCCCCTTATTCGTCCGCTGATCAATAACCGCAAACTGGGCATCGTGTTCCTGATCAGCATTATCGGCGCCACGGCAGCGGTCTGTTCACTGTTCTACTTCCAGGTGGTGGCGGTAAAAATGCTGCCTTTTGATAACAAGCCCGAATTCAACATCGTAGTGAATATGCCGGAAGGGACGGCGTTGCCGGTAACTGCCAACGCAATCCAGGTGCTGGCAGAAGAACTGCGCAAGGATATGCCGGAAGTGATTGCCATGCAGACCTATGTCGGTACTGCATCGCCGTTTAATTTCAACGGTCTGGTGCGCCATTACTACCTGCGCCAGAAACCGTGGATGGGTGATATCCAGGTGATGTTGCTGGATAAACACGATCGAGAGCGTTCCAGTCACGAGCTCTCTGTGGTGGCGCGCAACATACTGACACCCATTGCAAAGCAGCTTGGTGCAAAAATCCAGGTGGTCGAGATGCCGCCCGGCCCGCCGGTCCTGCAGACCGTCGTCGCGGAGATCTACGGTCCCGATGCGGTAACGCGACGCCAGGTTGCGCGCGATATGGAAGCCATGTTTGAGGAGGTCGAGGACCTGGTCGACGTCGATACCTACATGGCGGATCCCTATACCTACTGGCATTTTAATGTGGATCGCGAAAAGGCAGCACGCAACGGGGTCACGATAGAAGCCATCAATCGCAATCTTGCCATGGCGATGGGTGGCAGCCGGCTGGGTGACGTGAAGCGTGCCGCGCCGCTGGAACCGACCTATATTGTTATCCAGGCACCGCTGGCCGTGCGTTCCCAGGTTGCGCGTCTGGCCAATCTGCCCATCCCGACTTCAGGCGGCAAGACCATACCGCTGGGCGAGCTCGGGACTTTCGCTAAACGCCAGGAAGACCCGTATATCTATCACCAGGACCTGCGTTCGGTTGAATATGTAACCGGCGAAATGACCGGTTTCCTGGGCGCACCGATTTACGGCATGTTCAGCGTGGAAGACCTGCTGGACGATTACATGGCGCCGGACGGTGTAGAGATCACCGGTATGCCGATGGGGTTGCTGGGCCCACCCGACAATGACCTGCAGTCCGGCTTTGAATGGGGTGGGGAATGGACCGTAACCTATGAAACCTTCCGTGACATGGGTATTGCCTTCATGGCCGCGATGTTGCTGATCTATGGTCTTATCGTGGTCGAGTTCCGCGACTATGCCCTGGCCGGCCTGATCATGGCGCCAATCCCGCTTACCTTGATCGGGATCATACCGGGACACTGGATTATGGGTGCAGAATTTACTGCAACGTCCATGATCGGAATGATCGCACTGGGCGGCATTATTGTGCGTGTTTCAATTCTGCTGGTGGAGTTTGTGAAACATGAAGTTTCTACTGGAAAGGATATTCGTGAAGCCGCAGTGGCTGCCGCCAGGACCCGTTTTCGCCCGATCATGATTACTTCGCTGACCCTGATGGCAGGTGCGACGGCGATTTTGCAGGACCCAATCTTCAACGGTATGGCAATTTCACTGTTGTTCGGAGCCGGCGTAGCGACACTGTTTACCCTGATCGTGATACCCATGGGTTGTATCAGTGCCGAGAAGCGCTTTGTCAAGCATGGAGGTGTAGCGCTTGAAGAGAAAATCAGTCAGGAAGACGAGGCAGAAAAAAATGAAACGCCCGCCTGAGACGGGTAGCAAAATTTTCAGGAAGTGTGAAGTGTCACTTTCGGAATGGTCTTAAACACGGAATGCAGCGCGGAGGCTACCATTGTGAACAGGAACCTAGAGACAAAAAAATCAGGCGCAGGCTGGGTGCAGTTGTTGCTGACCGGCGGCATCGCCAGCAGCCTGTTGCTGGTTAGCGCAGTGCATGCCGAGGGTGCCGGTGCGGCACCGCCACCACCTCCAGGACCCTATGCAACGGGCGCACCGGGGGAGCAGACGCGCTTTCGCCCGGATAGTGAGATTGACAGTGCTGCGAGTACCTATCCACCGGGCATGCAGCCAGGTTTTCAGGATAACAAGCAGCGGCGTCTGAACCGGCAGGAGTTCATGGACCGTCAGGAACAACGCCGAAAACAGATGGAACAGGAATTCGGGGCGCGTGAGGCGGAGATGCAGGGACGTATTGAACAAATGCAGAAGCGCATGGATCAAATGGCGGCGGAGAGTACAGCCGGGCCGGGCAGTCCTGCGATGGAAGGTGCGCCTGCCATGAGTCAGCAGGCACCGAGTCCTGAAGAAATGCAGCAGCAATGGGAAAAGCGTAAGGCCGAACAGGACGAGCGCTGGCAACAGCATCGTGCCGGGCAGGAAAAACGCCGGGAGCAGATGCAGGTCGAGCATGAGCAGCGCATGAAGTCGAAGTACCGGCCGGAGACGCCGGCTGCGCCTGAAACCGCTGCCGCACCTGCACAAGCCCCCGCCGCGGCGGCAGCACCGGCTCCCGCTGCTCCAGCAGCTCCGGCTTATGGTTATGGTCAACCGGTAAGACCACCGGTATATGGTTATGGTCACCCGCCTCCACCCTACGGTTACGGTGCTCCGCGTTATGGCGCACCGGCCTGGGGTGGCCGTTATCCGCAATATCCGGCGGCGGGCGCCCGGAACCAGTGAGTTGACGAGGGGTGTATGGCGGCGGCAGGCAATGGTGAGCAAACGACCAGTCAGCAGCAGGGGTTCTGGAAACTCCACCATGCTGCTATTGGCCTTGGCGCATTGTTGCTGCTGATTTTCGCTGTGCGAAGCTGTGGTGGAGATGCTGATGATGAAGCGGTGGTCAAATCAGAGTCCGGGGGGCAAACCCCAAGACAGGCTATTGTGGTGCAGATTCCTGCGACCCAGTGGTCGGCTCAGGTTGCGCCCGGCGGACCGCAGTCCTATCAACCGCCGGTCTATGTACAGCCGCAACCCGCATTGCCAACCGCTGATCCGGATAACCCGTGGGCGGTGCAGCGGCAACCGGCATATAACGCCGGAAACCAGAGCGCACGCCGGCAATCACAGGCAACCGGCTGGGGTCGCCAGCAACCGCAGCGACCACAGTATATGCAGCCTCCCGGCACCGGCCAGTACCGGCCGCTGGATGAAAATCCACGTAAGGCCAGGGAGAGCCGGAGTGTACCGGTGCCTGCAGTGCCGGCACCCGTCTGGCCGGCTGCGCCCTACGACCGTCCATCGGGCAGCAGTTTCGGAGCCAACGGTGCCAATCCCTACGCCGGTGCGTACCCGGGCTACTACGGTGCAGCGCCCTATGGGAGTCCGGGAGGTTACGGTGCCGGTTGGCCCGGAAGTTATGGGTATCCCGGTGGCTATCCGGGCATTGTCGGGCCGGGCTGGTAGCAGGATGTGTTCTACAGGATTAATAAAAAAACTGTTCACCGCATCGATGGTGAGATCGGAGTTGCTGACGAAGAACGTTGTCCCCCTCGTTTTTCGTACTGGAGGCAGTTACAGGGGCGCAACCAGTGGCGCGGGGGTTCCGCGCCGTTTTTGAAAAATGTTCGGAGGGTATTTAGATGATCAAGTTAAAGAAGACTGTTCTTGCAGCAATGCTGGCTGGCGCTACCGCGTTGACCATGACCTCGGCGCAAGCCTGGTGGGGTCCATGGAACAACAACAGCGGTTGGGGCAACAACGGCAACGGCAATGGCTGGGGTGACGGCATGGGCAACATGCTCGGCGATAGCGACTTCGACATGAGCTTCAGCGGTCGCGGCAGTGGTCGTGGTTATGGTCGTGGTTATGGTCGTGGTTATGGTCGTGGCTACAACGACTACCAAGGTCGTAACTATGGTGGCTATGGTCCCGGTTATGGCGGTTACGGCCCTGGTTCTGGTGGTTACGGTCCTGGTTCTGGCGGTTACGGCCCTGGTTCTGGCGGTTACGGTCCTGGTTCTGGTGGTTACGGTCCTGGTCCTGGCGGTTACGGTCCTGGTCCTGGCGGTTACGGTCCCGGTTATGGTGGTGGTCCTTACGGCGCACCCT
>CAZWJB010000029.1:0-11523 GCA_964634485.1 uncultured Thiohalobacter sp.
GGGGTTTACGGATCCCCTATCGGGGACTCTAAATAGGCTTAACTTAGTGCCATTCAATTCAAGCTTAACTGTGCCACATGGCAATAGGCGTGCCAGACCATCCGGGGCACGGTAAATATCAATAACATCAAGACAACAAGCTTCACCTGAGCAGGCCTGGGTCACTACAACAGCAGCATTCTGTCGTCTGATCCCGACAGGTATTTCCCTCGGGCAATTAACTGTTTGAATAATATGGTTCCCGGACGTCGTTCAGACCGGACAGCTTGCTTCAGTCATGCCTCTTGTTGAACAGCAGGCTGTTGTGTATCGTAGTTACTCCTTCTAGTTACTCCTTCCACTAGCAGCGCTGGATTGCAGGTAATCAAATACCATGGAGCGCCGTAACCACGCGAGAGTCGCTGTCAATCTCCAGGCGGCATTACTTGATGACGCTCAGCCGATGCCCATGGGTTGCCGTGTACGGGACGTGAGCAAAGGCGGCATGCTGCTCCAGCACGAGCACTCCGACAAAGCTACAACCTTCCACGCGGGCGATAAAGTCGAAGTCCGGTTATCGATAAGGCAAGCCGACGAGCGCAAGACCATACCTTTGTCCACGACCATCAAGCATGTGGAAGAAAACGGTATCGGCGTCGAATTCCTTCAGCCCCAGTCACAATTGATGACGCTGGTCGATCCCTACCGTCTCGACAAAGAGGAAACGCAGGAGATGGCCGCACAGCAGGTCCGGGAAAAGCTTGCAGCCGGAAATACCGTCAGCCCGGTATCTGCAGAAACAAGCGCCCGTGCAAGCCGGCGGAGATTTGCGATACAACGCGCCCGGGCCCAGTTTGCCGAAACACTGAAAACCACCCGGGAACCGGCTGCTGAAAAAGAACCGCGGGTCGTGGAACAATCCCCCGCAGGAAACTCCGTTACCGGTAAAAGTGACCGCCGGCTGTTCTACATCGGGCTGCTGTCGCTGATCGCAGCAGTCGGCATACTGCTTCTTGATTCCGGTAATCGCACACGCCTGGAAAATCGTATGAGCGCGCTGGAATCGGTCATCGACCGACAGGTCAACGCACTCACCATACTGCGCGCCAGGCTCACCCCCACGGACACCCGCGCAAACGAACTCTCGGAACTTAACGCCCGTGTGGAGACGCTGGCCACATCGTTTGCCGCGCTGGAGGCCCGCATCGTGCAAGACGCTGCGCAAACAGCGCCATCCACAACAGCTACGCCAGGTCCCCCAGCAGCATTACCCGGCGGCCCCCAACCGGCGAACGACAAAACAGCTGACGAAACGCTTGCAAAAACGACCGCCACGGAACGATCACAAGCGCAAAGCACAGGGAATGACGGCCCCTGGGTAATCAACCTGGTATCGCTGTACGACCAGGCCGCCGCAAATCGATTTATGGAAAAAGCGCGCGCAAAAGACATTCGTACCGATAGCAACCCGGTCTCCGTGAACGGGAAAACGGTCTGGCGTGTACAGGTCAGCGGATTTCCGAGCCGGGACGAAGCCAGCGCCTACGGTGATACAAGCAAGGAAAAACTTGGTCTGAACAGTGTCTGGATTTTCAAAAAGGGGCTGTGAGTAATCGAGGGGCCGGCAGGCTAGCATTCGATCCTGATCTCTTTGACCTTTTCCATTTGCTGGATAGCATCCTCCAGATCAATCTGGTCCGGATTTTCTGCACTCTGCTGTTTCAGCAGATTCACTATTTCATCCTGTTCAAGGGTACGGGAGCCACCGGCGCCATCCTGTATATAAGCAGCCCAGGGTACACACTTGGTAAGCGGGAAAAGCTGCCCTCCCCGGGGCGAGATATCGATATTAATACAGGATATGAACAGGACCCTCTTGCCCTGGTATGCCTTCTCCCTGACGATAGTGCGGAAGGCGCGATCGAATTCCGCCTGGGTATTGACCTGGGCGGCAACCAGCAGTGGATCAGTCGAGGTCACAATCCATGGCATGGGGTTTATCAGGTTTTGCTCCAGGTGACTGCGCCCTTCGATATCACCTTCAATGGTGCGCCGGAATTCAAACAGTTCCGGACCAAGGTAATGACCGATTCTCAACCGGTCGTTATCCGGCCATGCATCGGCGGGCAGTGACTGCATGAATTCCGGAGATGACTGGTAGGTATGTGACGTACTTTGTACACGTACCGGTAACGGGCCGCCGTTGTCATGCCTGACCAGCCGATCCAGGTGAAGAAACAGCCCCTGCTCACGATCCTCGTGCAACAACTGGTTGTCTATGGTAACCAGGCAGTGATCGCCCACCCTGCCAAGATAGATATTGTTGCGGGCAAAGCGGTATTCTTCCTGATACCACTCGACTACAGAACCGATCTTGCCACAGGTCACCGTTGCGTCATTGTCCGCTGTATTGATGCGACGATAAGTACCAAATGTTTTGCTATCGGCATCATAACCGACGTGACTGGCCTGGATAATCACCAGGTCCCTGCCGTGATCGGCGTGGGCGCCATGGCGGTCTGATGCGACAATACCGCCAACCATACCGTGATTGAAGGGGAAGGTCCCGAAATGCTTGGTAATCAGGATAATCGGATACCCCTGACTCTCGTCAGAGCAAAATGCGCGGGAAGGCATGATATTACCCGCCCCGAAACCCAGCGACTTGCACAGGTTGTAAAGGCGCGGCACAAACTGGCTGTAGCGCATCATGCTGTCAATGCGAAAATCGCCGATAACTGTCTGTATGTCGGAACTGGTTGCAAACATGCTTATATCAACTATAAAACAGTGTCCCGGTGTCAAACCCTGCAAACAATATTGCGATGTTCGAGGCAGGGAAAGGTGCGTCGAATATTATTCAAACGTTCCAGGTCCATGCCGGCACACACCAGTCCCGATCCATTGGCCAGTTCATTCATGACCTGCCCCCAGGGATCGACAATCATGCTGTGGCCATAGGTTTCCCGTCCGTTAACATGATAGCCGCCCTGCCCTGCGGCCAGTACGTAACACAGGTTTTCAATTGCCCGGGCACGCACCAGTGTCTCCCAGTGCGCCTTGCCGGTTATGGCAGTGAAGGCCGACGGCATGGTCAGGATTTCCATGCCCTGGCCCAGCATGGTGCGGAATAATTCCGGGAAACGCAGATCGTAACAGACCGCCAGCCCCAGCTTGCCAAACGGCGTATCCACAACAATGACCTGATCGCCTGGCTCAATAGTTTCCGATTCGGTGTAGCTTTCGTCGCTATCCATCACCGACACATCGAACAGGTGTATTTTATCGTAACGCGCAACCAGCTTGCCCTGGTCATCATACAGCATGCAGGCGGCACGGATCTTGTTGTCGAATTCCGCCGCCATGGGCACAGTGCCGCCTACCAGCCAGATTGCGTGCTTCGCAGCCTGCTGGGAAAGGAAATCCTGAATCGGGCCTTCACCATCTGCTTCACGTACGGCAAGCTTGTCGCTTTCCTCTTTACCCATAATGGCAAAGTTTTCCGGCAACACGATCAGTCTGGCGCCCTTGTCCACGGCCATGCCGATCAGGCGCTCGGCTTCCAGCAGATTGGCACCCACATTGGGTCCCGAGGCCATTTGTATACAGGCTGCCGTTGTCACTTTGTTTACCTCGTCAATTCCAGTTCAATACGATCAGACTGGTGGCTGCCCGCTACCAGTTCCTGGTCTTCCATCGGCACACCCAGCGCCACCAGCCAGGAGCGCAGCTCGTACGCCCACAGCAAGCCTTCCTCGCCACCCGGATAACGGATAAGCAGTCGTTGTCCCTTCTCCGACGACCAGCTTGAGATCAGTTCCGGCAGTGGCGCCATGCGCGCGACCGATTGTCCATCTCTGGGACGCGCCCAGTCATCAGCACTCAATACCCACTGGCTGGTTTCAGCCTGTATCGTCAGGGGGAAAATCAGTAATGCCAAAAATCCGAATGCTTTCATGTGTCGAGCATAACATAGAGCAACCCGACGCAGGTTCAACAGCATCCCGTTACTGGCGTATTCCGCTCTCAACCTCACTGCCCAGTTTCTTGTATACAGGCTCTTCCCAGCTTCCAGTCACCTGGTACTGGATCCGGGTCATACGGTTAAATTTATCGCCCACGAGTTTGTCGGCAATAAATACAGCGGCACCAATCGCCGGGCCACCCGCGAGCACCCCGGCAATCGGCAGTGTTGAGCTGACCTGTGGAGTAACTGTCACCAGCTGGTCATAGTCCCGCGCTACCAGGCCGGTGCGCCCGGCAATGTTGATAACTGCGGATGAACCCTTGATGGTGAAGTCATTGGTGAAGGCATCGCCATCCATCACCACGAAATGCCCCTGCATCTTGTCGAAAGTAAAACCTTCCTTGAACACATCGCTGAAATCCAGTGTCAGGCGGCGCTGCAAAGTATTCAGGCTGAACAGGCTGAGCAACTTGCCCGCGCCACCTTCATCAACACTGGCCAGGCGCCCGTCTTTCGCACTCAGATCAAACTCCGCTTCCACTGTCGCCAGGCTGAAATCTGCCGGGGAACCCGGCCAGTTCAGCTGTATGCTGCCATCCAGCTTGCCACCTTTTACCGTACTGCCGGTCCTCAGCAACAGGGCCAGTTCGCCCAGCTCACCGCCCTGGATCCCGGCCTGGAAGCTGGTGCTTTGCCGTCCGTTACGCTCCAGCCACGCACCGCTCCCTTTGAAGGAAAGTGCCTTCGAATCCAACTCGAGGGTCTCAAATTCGATGCCCTGCAGTGAATGCTTCGCGATCACCTTGATACTGCCCAGATCCCGTTCATCCCAGTTCAGCTTCGCAACACTAATGTCCATTTCGGGCAAGGCTTTCGGGCGCATACTGCCGGTGCTTTCGTCTCCCTCCGGCTGTTCCCGACTGGTTACCACCAGGTACTGCAAATTTGCCATAAGCCGCGCTGGAATTGCCTTGTCAGCGAACAGCCAGCGCACCCAGCCATTCGCTCCCTCGCCTTCCACTTTAAAATACCAGGGATCGGGCATATTCCCTGTCGCCTGGATATTTTTTACCCGCGCACCCGCCAGATAGAAGTTTTTCACGGACAGGTCCACCGTTAACGGTGGCGGTTTCACTCCACCGGCCGGCGCAGCACTGAACACCGAAATCCAGCGCCCCAGGTCCAGCTCATCCACATACCCGGAAAGGTGTATAACGTCGTCCTCCGGCAGCTGCGCCATTCCCCCGTTAAATCGTACATGCAGTTTGCGCAGGCCCAACCCGTTGGCCGCCAGCAGCATCTGTGCATCGGCGATATCAGCATAATGAATCGTAAATGGAAGCACACTTTCCTGGCCTGGTGACCAGCGGATCCACAGATCACGTGAATCGTTGGAGGATTTTTTAAAAGGTTCAGGAAGATCAATTGCCACACCCTTCAGATCCGAGCGCAACTCCAGTTCGACCTGCTGTGTACCGGGTCCGGGCTGATTCTGAATATTCAGCAGGGCACGCCAGCGGGTTGCGCCACTGATATGGGGTGCCAGCACAAACTCCTTTTTACGCATCAGGTCGACCAGTTTCAGCTTGCCGTCGATATCGACCACGGTTTTTGACTGACCCGCTTTCCCCTTACGGTAAACCGACACCCGCACGGGCTGGCCGAGCACCCGGGCGCGGGCCTTGTCGACACTGATGCCACCACCGGTAAAATGGAGTGTCCCGTGGATGTCGGTGAGGCCAATGCCACCACCCTTTGGCACCAGGTCGTTGCTGTCCAGCGCCACGTCACCGCTAACCCTGACCTTGCCCAGCTCCGGTTTTAGCGGGATGTCCAGTTCCAGCTGCAAACGTGCATCACCGCTGGAATCCATCCCGTCAATCAAGCGGCCAAATTGTGCGCCCAGCGGACTACTGCTGGTGTACTCAAGCATAGCCGCGAGAGTACCGCCGGCGGTTCCACGGATTTCCAGCAGTGGCTCTTTCAGATCCTTCATGACAACCACAACCCGCTCCACCGGTGACTCCAGTATGCGTCCCGTTGTGCCCGTTATATACATACTGCGACCTGTAAAAACAGCCGTTCCACCAAGTTCGTCAATCTGTCCCCAGGTCGGGTGATAATCCAGCACAGTATTTTCAAAATCAAAGCGGGCTTCGAAACGCCCTTCGTGATGATCAAATGGCATCTGGTTCAGCCTGCCCTGCAGCAGTACGCGTGCATCGGTCGCAATCCCGGACACAAGCGCCTGTTGCAGCCAGGCGACTGCCCTGGACGGCATGATCTTTTCGGGAAGAAAATGCCTGACTTCCGCTATTGGCAGATCATCCAGTGCGAGTTGCATATCGAGCCAGGGTGATGACTGTGCATAGGGCCAGTCCAGCTGCCAGCGCGTGACCAGGCCCAGGGAAGCAGAGTTCATTGTCAGCCGCTTGCTCTCGATGCGGAACATTTCCGCATAGCGCTGCCAGTGCACAACGCCATCGAGGTGTTCGAGCTCCAGTGCAGCAGGGAACAGTTTTGGTATAACCAGCGAGGCGCGGCTGGACTGCAGATACAGGTTGCCTGACTGAAGATTCCCTTCAATACTCCCCGACAAACCGCGCACACCCGGTAACCCGCCATTGGCGGCGATTTGCAGATTTTCTATTTTCGCCCTGGCGGCAAATGCCGGTGCTGACCCTTCGACAAGTCTGAATCTGAATCCTGCATCGCGTAACAGGCCTTGTGGTTGCAGGCGGTCCACCATCGCCAGCGCATCGGCATCGATCCAGGGCATTAAGGGAAACAGCGCATCCAGCTCTTCCAGCACGACAAGTGTCATGCCACCCTCAATATTCAGACCGGAACCGGTTCCGATAGTCAGCTGGACATCGCTTGCGGGCCAGGCGATTCTGGCGTCACGCTGCAATTCGAGTCCGTTCAGTCCGGCCTTCCAGCCCTGTTTCATCGCACGCCAGTAAAACTGACTTGACAGTAAATCAGCAGTGACCGCCTGTGCATCTGCTGTAGCATTCCTGAAGCGCGCTTCGTGCACCGCAAATGAGCCAGTGCCCCAGCGCGCCTGCAGATTGTGAATACCCGCCCACAGTTCGAAATCCAGCGAACCGCTGGCTACGATGAGTGAATCCGGAAACAGATGCTGCACAGCCGCCAGCGACAGACTTTCCGTTTTCAGATACACCCGACCACCCCATGTCTGGAAATCCGTACCTGTACCACGCAGATCCGCAGCAGCTTTGAGTTTGCTGCCCAGTGACTCCGGCAGGTCTGTCTGTACCATAAACTGGTGGCGACTGCCCTCATTCACCAGCCGCATTGAAAGCCCTGTGAATTTGACAGGAGATTCAAACAAGCCGGGATCCGACCAGTCGAGCTGCAGATCTTCAATCGCAATGCTTTTTTGCAACAATAACCAGGCGAGTGAACCGAAGTCCCGTTGGTTTGCACCAGGATCAAGCAGGTCTGTCTGCAGGTTCAGGCGTATGCCGATCAGGCGAACCCCGGCCGTAATCCACTGGCGCTGCCTGAGTGACTCGATAACATCCAGGGCTACATGAACTTCATCAACGATTAACTTTCCATCAGGAAAACGTTTGTCGCTGACGACGACCTGGTTGAGCTTCAGCACCGGTGACAGCCCATGCCAGGCGGCATCAAGTGAACCAATGCTGACCGGGTGCTTGATAACCTTCTCTGCTACGGACTGGAGCTGGACCCTGTATTCGGACATACCAGGCAGCAACAGTCGCGCTGCACTGAGTGTGACGGCCACGGTCACCACCACAATAGCGATGCTCCACCATGCAAACGCAAAGACACGCCGTATGACCATATCCTAGCCTGTGCCGCTATGCCCGGGAAAGCCGCTGTCTACGCAGATCACAGGGTGACGGGGCCTTACAGCAACACGACATCGAATTGTTCCTGGTTATACAGGGCCTCGACCTGGAATTTGATGGGCTTGCCGATAAAGCTCTCCAGCTCCGCCAGGCTGGTAGACTCTTCGTCCAGCAGCATGTCTACAACCTCCTGGGCCGCCAGCACCAGCAGCTGTTGCGCATCGAACTGGCGTGCCTCGCGCAGAATTTCCCTGAATATCTCGTAGCACACGGTTTCTGCGGTTTTAACCGAGGCACGTCCGTCACACATGGGACAGGTTTCACACAGTATGTGCTCGAGACTCTCGCGCGTGCGCTTGCGTGTCATCTGCACCAGACCAAGGTTCGAGATTTCGCTGATGTGGCAATTGGCGTGATCGCGCTCAATGTTTTTTTCGAGCGCTCGCAACACCTGTCGTTTATGCTCTTCGGTCTGCATATCGATAAAGTCGATAATGATCATGCCCCCCAGGTTACGCAGCCGTAACTGGCGGACAATGGCCTGCGCAGCTTCCAGGTTTGTTTTGAAGATAGTCTCTTCCAGGTTGCGGTGACCAACGTAGGCGCCGGTATTCACATCAATGGTGGTCATGGCTTCGGTCTGATCGAGCACCAGATGCCCGCCCGATTTCAGTTGTACCTTGCGGTCCAGCGCTTTCTGAATTTCATCGTCAATGCTGTACAGGTCGAAGATAGGCCGTTCACCGGGGTAGTACTCCAGCTTGCCGGCCAGCTCGGGTGTGAACTGCTGAACAAACTTTTCAGTGCGCTGGAATGTTTCGCGTGAATCGATACGCAGTTTCTCCACCTCTGTATCGGAGATATCACGCAAGACGCGCAACACCAGTGGCAAATCCTCGTGCACCACATCGCCGGGGCCCGCTGTGGCAATGCGTTCCTGGACCGAGGACCACAGGCGTTGCAGGAATTTCAGGTCATAAACAATAGCCTCTTCACTGACGTATTCCGCAGCGGTGCGCAATATAAAACCGCCACCGACTTCCTTCCCGCGTGTAGCGATGACGATGTTCCGCAGCCGCTGCCGTTCTTCTTCCTGCTCAATACGCTGGGAAACACCCACGTTGCCGGCTTCCGGCATGAATACCAGGTATCGTGACGGGATGGTGATGTGCGTTGTCAGGCGCGCGCCCTTGGTACCAAGCGGATCCTTGATGACCTGTACCAGGACTTCCTGACCTTGCTGCAGCAGCCGACTGATGCTGTCACCGTTTCCGTTCTGTTCGACTTTTTCTTCATCGTCGAGCACCGCTATGTCTGAAGCATGCAAAAAAGCGGCTTTGTCCAGACCGATATCGATAAATGCCGCCTGCATGCCGGGCAACACGCGACTCACTACGCCCTTGTAGATATTACCTACCTGGCCGCGGCGGCGTGCACGTTCGATAAAGACTTCCTGCAACATCCCGTTCTCTACTACCGCGACCCGGGTTTCCTGCGGTGTCACATTAGCCAGCAGTTCTACTGTCATCAGCGTTGTTCCAATACCTGAATACCAAAATCCTGTAACAGCCGGCCTGTTTCATACAAAGGCAGCCCCATCACCCCTGTGTAGCTGCCTTCCAGCCGCTGTATAAATATCGCGCCGACACCCTGAATTGCATAGGCCCCGGCCTTGTCCTGTGGCTCGCCAGTGCGCCAGTAGACGTCGATCTCGTTTCCACTCAGCGGGCGAAACCACACCCGACTCACACTGAGCTGTACAGCTTCCCGGCCCCTGACCAGGGCAACCGCACTCATTACCCGATGCTCGCGCCCGGACAGCAGTTGCAGCATCTGCCGTGCATGCGCCAGACCTTCCGGTTTACCGAGGAGTCTGCCATCGACCACAACCGCGGTGTCTGCACCCAGTACCGGCAAGCCCTCAGCAACTGAATGTTGCCGAACCGCACGAGCTTTTTCCAGTGCCAGACGCACCACATAGTCTTCCGCGGCTTCATTATCCAGCGGAGTTTCATCAATTTCTGCGACCTGCTGCCGGAAGGTGATGCCCAACTGCTCTAACAGGGCCTGGCGGCGGGGTGAAGCTGAAGCCAGAATCAGCCGGGCGCCCATCGTCAGGACCGGTGGTAAGGGTGATGGTTGATCACTGTCCAGGCGCGGTACAACTGCTCGGCCAGCAACACGCGCACCAGCGGATGCGGGAGGGTTAACGCAGACAGTGACCAGCGCTGTTCCGCACGCTCCAGACAGGTATTTGACAAACCATCAGGTCCGCCGACCAGCAAGCTGACATCCCGGCCATCCTGCAACCATGAGGCCAACGCCTCTGCCAGCTGCCCGGTCGACCAGCAGCGACCCTCTCCGTCCATGGCAATCACACGCTGCCGGGGTGCGGTCGCGGCCAGCATCCGTTTACCTTCTTCACTGACTGCACGCTCTACAGGTGTGGACCTGGTTCTCTGACCGAGCGGGATTTCGGTGAGCTTCAGACGGCACTCGCGTGGCAGACGGCGTGCATATTCCTGGTAGCCTTCGTTTACCCAGGAAGGCATACGGGTACCAACGGCAATCAGATTGATATCCATGGATACTGGTTAGACCGGACAGATCAGCTGTCATCCCTGTTCGCTTTTCCCGCGACTCTCTTCAGTGACGGTCCAGAGCTTCTCCAATGCATAGAACTCGCGGATACGCGGCTGCATGGCGTGTACTACCACATCACCGAGATCGACAAGCACCCACTCACCCTCACGCTCGCCCTCGACGCCCAGCGGTGGAACTCCCGCCTTCTTGCACGCCAGTACCACGGCGTCGGCCAGTGATTTGACATGACGGGCCGAGGTGCCACTGGCAACGATCATGACATCGGTCACCGAGGTCATATCACGCACGTCCATTACAGTAATATCGTTGCCTTTAAGATCATCCAGCGCTTGCAGGGCAACCTGCTTCAATGCTTCAGTTTGCATACCACTTCTCTTGTTTGATCCGGTTCAGTACCGCGTCCGGCAGCAGATAACGCGGGCTTTGCCCCGCTGCCAGCAGATCCCGGATCTGTGTTGATGAAACAGCCATCTGCGTTACCGGCACACCGATTACACAGCCGGCCACTGACTCGTTCAGCACACTGACATCAGTCACATGTGCAGTGTTTACCCAGTCTGCCAATGCGCCCTGTTGTGGCCATGGACTGCCGGGGCGTTGCATCACCACCAGATGACACAATGCAGGAATGTCCTGCCAGCGATGCCAGTGCTCCAGATCAAGCAGAGCATCCATACCCAATGCCAGGCACACGGGCTCGTTACCCTTCTCCGCACGCAACGATTCAAGCGTATCCACCATATAGGAGGGTCCATCACGATGCAGCTCGCGTTCATCAATCCCCAGCGCCGGCTCATCAGCCACCGCAAGCTGTAACAGCTCCAGCCGTTGTTCAGCTGTAGCGAATGGCTCAGCGCGGTGTGGCGGCACCCGGCATGGCAACAGGTGAACACAGGCAATACCCAACGCCTGCTGCACATCCAGAGCTGGTCGCAGGTGACCAAAATGGACGGGGTCGAAAATACCACCAAGAATGCAGATCATGGGTTTTTAAAAGGGGTCAGACCCCATTTTTCCAGTTCAAGACCCTTCATCCTGTTACCAAGGCAGCTGAAAAATGGGGTCTGACCCCTTTTAAAAACTACTGCCGGATATGCCCGTCGCCGAGCACGATGAACTTCAGTGTTGTCA
>CAZWJB010000030.1:0-10905 GCA_964634485.1 uncultured Thiohalobacter sp.
TCGGTCATAGATTGCCTGTGTATATTAAATCACTGTGTCCCGTTAACTCCTTCTCCCGCAAGGAGAAGGGATTCTCTTTTGTATCGACGAATGACTCGTCGTGTCCAGCATTCTATTGCTCTCTTAATCAGCTTTGTCACTATGAGGTCACTGGATCAATCTTGCAACGGCTCCGCGCAGCATGGACAGCGCCTGGGCGCGGCCGGGCACATTGACCCGCTCTGCACACACCTGCCAGCTGTGTTTCTGCAGGACCCGTGTCACCAGCAGGGTGAGCTGGTTTTCATCCAGCCCCGAGACATCATGCCCCGTCATAAATGCGTGGCAGGTCACCCGCCACACTGACCCGATCGATACTTCCAGCAAGCGTTGCTCGAAAGCGAACGCCCGCACATCCTGCCAGTCGGCCTCATCCGGCTCGACGCTGCATTGCCCGGTCTGCTGCCGCATCAACCGAACCACCAGCTGCACGTCCAGGTCTCTCAGGCTGTCGGACAGCTGGTGTGGAAACTGCGCGAGAAAGCGTTCACCGGCCAGTTGCGTCAGTGCCTTCCCTCTGTTCGAAAGATGCTTCAGCATCACCACCGAATGGCTGCCGCTGCTGGTGCCTCGCTGGATACCCAGGCGCGCCGGGGACCAGCCCAGCGCTGTCCAGAAATCCAGCAACTCCGGTGTTGCGCCAAAACTGCTGCCGATATAATCGTAACCCTCACCCTGAACCTGCATGCTTATATGCTCTACCAGGCGCGTCCCCAGGCCACGCCCCTGCACAACCGGGTGAACGGCAATGCGCATGATACGGGCGCAGCGTAACTGCGGCGCCTGCACCAGGCCCTGACAGGCTGCGAGCACTTCCGGTAACAGGTGCCCGTGTGGCCGGACCTTGCCGGCGCTTATGGCCTGCGCAGTTGCGGCATCAAACCCACCCTCTTCGGCAATCAGCGCGGTGGCAGCGATATGCTGATTGACACGGATCACAAAGACCGACAGGTTCGGCCCATCGAGCAAGTGGCGCAGATCCAGGGGTCGTGTGCGGTAATGCGCCTGCACCAGCAGCCCGAACAACTCCGACAGGGTCTGTTCATCTTCGAGCAATTCGTCCCGTTGTACCCGTTCAATCCTGCACGCATCGAGACTGGCGCTCTGCAGGCTTTTATCCGGCGCTGCATCAGCATCAAGCGCCAGCATTCGAAATACCAGCCGCTCCACGGGATCGTCGACTCCCCAGCGAATCGGGGTCTGCAGTGACAGGAGCTTCCAGCTATTGGTATGTTCATCCAATGTGCGTGAAAAACGCAGCGCGAATCCGCGGCCGGTTCCCTCGTATCCGTGTACCGTGGTGGCGAAAGCGATCCGGGAATACCGCGTCAGGAGGGATTCAAGCAACGGCAGCGGAATAGCGGCAGCCTCATCGATCAGCAGCATGTCCGCTTGCTGTGAGTTGCGCACCAGTTCATCCGCAGGGATGAAACGAATGGCGCCGGCATCATCCGGCAACAAGACGCGCGCGTGCCGCATGACGGCCTCTACAGACTCCCGCCCGGGTCCGGTCAGGACAATCCTTGTTCGACCTCGTTGAATCAACTGCGCTGCCGCGATACCAAGCGCAGCCGACTTGCCACGACCACGATCCGAAGTCAGTATAACCGGTCTACGCCGATGACCGGTGGCAACCTTTATAACGGCTTCAACCGCCCTCTGTTGATCCACTGTTCGACAGGGAGATTCAGGCTCGTTTTCAAAAACAACTGTTTCCTGCGGTTGATCCGGCAGGCGGCGAACAGCACCGTTTTCGACAAGCATGACATCTGCATCAGCCTCGAGCACCCTGACCAGACGTGACAGAAAACGACCACTCAGTTTTTCAGCCGCGTGAGGGAAAACGGTTATCCGTTCATTCTGCGGATCCGGGTACGCAGGCCAGTCCTGGAACGCGGGCGCCAATATCAATAATAATCCGCCACCCCTTATGGTCCCGCTCAGCGCCCCGAATGCATTTGGATCAAAACCTGACCAGGCGTCGAATACCAGCGCATCAAGCTCCCGGCCCAATAGCCGGAAAGCCGCTGCACCCTGACTGGCGTCAGCGCCACGGGGAGGCTGATCACTGAACCAGTGCACGGCAGACAAACCGGTACCGGGCAACAGCTGTTCAGCCGCTGCAAGGCACCAGTCACGCGAGCCGGTGAGTACCAGCGCGCATCGATGCCGTTGACGCCCCGCAGCGGCCAACAAGCCATGTATGGTATCGATCAACTGTCCGGAAACCGGTGCGGGTTCCCGCGCTGAACCAGAATGCATGTGTTTAATAACCAAAACCTTAGCCTGGCCGATGCGGGAGCATGATACCTTGTTCTGAACCCTCGTGTACCGGAGCAGGATCCTGTACGAATCCGTGTCAGATCAAGGCACCTTATAACTCTCAGGAAAGCAAGGGGAGTGGGTTTGGAAACTTACACTTTACGTTTTGCTGCGCCGCGGGGCAATATGGATCGGTCGCCCGTGTACGGCGAGTGCCGCTTCGTGTACGCTTTCGGACAGGGCCGGATGCGCAAACATGGTCAGCGCAATGTCTTCGGCGCTGCCGCCAAGCTGCATGGTGATCACGGCTTCGGCAATCAGTTCCGAACACTGCGGACCGATCATGTGCGCACCGAGCAGACGGTCTGTATTTGCATCGGCCAGCAGTTTGACAAAGCCGCCGGTATCACCCAACGCGCGCGCCCTGCCCGAAGCGGCAAAAGGAAAAACGCCACTCCGGTATTCCACGCCACTGGCGCGTAACGCCTGTTCCGTTGCGCCAACCCAGGCAATTTCCGGATGCGTGTAGATTACAGACGGAACGGTATCATAATTCACATGTGCCACATGGCCGGCAATCAGCTCGGCTGCCATGACGCCTTCTTCCGAACCTTTGTGTGCCAGCATGGGGCCACGCACGGCATCGCCTACGGCATACACACCCGGAATATTTGTCAGGCATTGCTCGTCGACGTGGATAAAACCCCATTCATCGAGTAACAGCCCGGCTTCATCAGCGGCCAGCCCATGCGTGTTGGCATGCCTGCCCACCGCGACAATCAATTTATCAAACTGCGCCTTGTGTTCACCGTCACCGCTCTGGTAGCTGAGTTCAACCTTGTTACCCTTCACCTGGCAGGCAGTAACACGGCTACCGAGCTGTATATCCAGTCCCTGTTTGGTGAACGTCCGCTGTGCTTCTTTTGCCAGTTGTTCGTCGGCAAAGGACAGAAATGTGTCCTGTGCCTCCAGCAACGTAACACTGTCTGCGCCCAGGCGCTGCCATACACTGCCCAGTTCCAGGCCGATGACACCGGCGCCGATGATGCCCAGGCGTTTCGGCACCTCGCGGAACTCCAGTGCACCACTCGAATCCACGACAATATCACCCTGCAGGGGAACACTGCCGAGTTGTATGGGTGAAGAACCGGGGGCAAGAATAATGTGCCCGGCAACCAGATTCCGGGGGGTCTTTTTTCCGGTCTTCCTGACCGTCACCTGCTTGCCGGGCTGAAGCTGCGCACGGCCCTGAACCCAGGTAATGCCGTTAGCCTTGAACAGCTGTTCTATACCCTGGGTAAGGTCCTGCACAACCCGTTCCTTGCGCGCCTGCATCACCGCAAGGTCCAGCTTGACGCCACTCACTTTTACACCATGATCAGCGAGCTCGTGCTGTGCCTGGGCAAAACGTTCCGACGACTCGAGCAGGGATTTCGAGGGAATGCAGCCTACGTTCAGGCAGGTGCCACCGAGCGCCGGCTTGCTCCGGGCGTTGACCCACTGGTCAACACACGCCGTATTCAGGCCCAGCTGGGCACAACGAATCGCCGCCACATAGCCGGCCGGTCCGCCACCGATTACAACGACATCAAACTGATCAGCCATGTTACCTCACACGCCCAGCAGCAAACGCGCCGGATCCTCGAGCACTTCCTTAACCGTCACCAGGAACTGGACCGCGCCACGACCATCAACCAGGCGATGATCATAGGACAGCGCGATATTCATCATGGGCCTGATAATTATTTCTCCATCTTCAGCCACTGGCCGTTCCAGAATCTTGTGCATGCCAAGAATACCCGATTGGGGCGGGTTGAGTATGGGCGTGGATAACAGGGATCCGAATACGCCACCATTGGTAATACTGAAGGTTCCGCCGGTAATATCCTCCATACTCAGCGTACCGGCACGCGCCCGGCTTGCATAGTCGCCGATACTCGCTTCAATGTCGGCCATCGTCAACTGGTCCGCATTACGCAGAATCGGCACCACCAGGCCACGCGGTGACGAAACAGCAATACCGATATCAAAGAATCCGTGGTAGACAATGTCTGTCCCGTCAACAGAAGCATTCAGTTCGGGGAAACGTCGCAGCCCTTCGATAACCGCTTTCACAAAGAACGACATGAAGCCGAGCTTGACGTCGTATGTTTTGAGAAAATCATCCTTATAGCGGTTACGCAGATCCATGACCGGCTGCATATTGACTTCATTGAACGTGGTAAGAATCGCCGCCGTTTGCTGGGCTTCCAGCAGACGCTCGGCAATACGCGCACGCAGGCGTGTCATCGGTACACGTTTTTCGATCCTGCCATCAGGACTCAGGGGCTCCGAAAGCTGCGGCTTTGCTGTTTCTGCGGGCGGTTCAACAGCCACTGGTTGCTGTGTGTCCTGCAGCACGCGCAACACATCTTCCTTCAATATCCGATTACCGCTGCCGGAACCTTTGATCGTTGCGGTATCCAGCCCGTGTTCTTCTATCAGGCGACGCGCTGACGGCGTCACAAAGGCGTCATCCCTTGCCTCTTTTGCCTCGGGGGCCGCGGCTTTCTGCACTGGCGAAGCGGCTGCCTCCGCAACCTTTCCCTCACGCATATGACCGATAAGCTGGCCGGATACTACGATCGCGCCTGCTTCTTCGATAATATCCTTCAGCACACCATCTTTGGGCGCCGGGACTTCGAACACTACCTTGTCGGTTTCAATATCGACAATGGTTTCATCGCGCTTCACTGTGTCGCCCGGCTTCTTGTTCCAGTTCAATATTGTTCCGTCGGATACCGACTCCGGAAATACAGGGACCTTGAGTTCGATTGGCATGCTGTTTCCTTATTCCTTTTCTGTTTTCAGACCCAATGCCTGGGCCACCAGGCGATGTTGCTGCTGCAGGTGCCGCCATGCATAACCTGCTGCGGGTGCTGCCGAGAATTCCCGCCCGGCATAGTCCAGCCAACCGGATTCCGGCAACGCCGAGCGCATATGGTGCTGACTGGAAAACCAGGCTCCCTGATTTTTCGGCTCTTCCTGGCACCAGATGTATTCAGCGGCATTGGGGTAACCCTCGATCAGCTTGCGTAACTGCACCTTGGGAAAGGGGTACAGGCGTTCGATACGGACAATAGCCACGTGTTCCATGGCCTCCTCGCGCCGTTTCTCCAACAGATCGTAATACACCTTGCCGCTGCACAATACGATCCTGGTCACCTGCCGGGGATCCAGTGCATCGATTTCTGCTATCAAGGGCTGGAACTCACCCTGGGTAAGGTCTTCCAGTGTACTGACTGCCAGCCGGTGCCGCAGCAGGCTTTTCGGTGTCATGACAACCAGCGGCTTCCTGCATTCCAGCATGATCTGGCGGCGCAACAGGTGAAATATCTGGGCCGGCGTGGTGGGCACACAGACCTGCATATTGTGCTCGGCACACAATTGCAGATAACGTTCGAGCCGTGCCGAGGAATGTTCCGGCCCCTGCCCCTCCATACCGTGCGGCAGGAACATCACCAGCCCGCTCAGGCGATTCCACTTCTGCTCGCCGGCACTGATGAACTGGTCAATAACCACCTGCGCATTGTTGGCGAAGTCGCCGAACTGGGCTTCCCAGATTACCAGTGTATTGGGGTCTGTTGTCGAGTAACCATATTCAAATGCGAGTACCGCCTCTTCAGACAACAGTGAATTAATGACCAGGAAGTCGCTCTGATCGTCTGCAACGTGCCTTAAAGGCACGTGCAGCGCACCATCCTTCTGGTTATGTAACACCGCGTGGCGGTGAAAAAAAGTACCGCGCCCACTGTCCTGCCCGGACAGACGCACGCTATAGCCATCGGTTACTATAGAGGCATACGCTGTGGTTTCTGCAAACCCCCAGTCAACAGGTAATGCACCGGCAACCATTTTGCGCCGGTTATCCATTATCTTGCCAACGTTACCATTAAGTTCGAAACCCTCCGGCAGTAGAAGGAGTTTTTCCCACAGCGTCTTGAGGCGTTGCATGGGTATGGCTGTTTCCAGAAACGCAGTGCAGGCCTGCGCCAGATACGGCTCCCAATCCACCTCGTACGGATAGTTGGCCTGCTCAGGCGGCACCAGCTCCTCGACCACCGAAACACCTTCGTCCAGTCGTGCCCGGTAATCATCCATCATGCGGTGCGGCTGGTCTTCGTCGCAGACCTGCTGTTCGACCAGTACTTCCGCATACAGTGCACGCGTTGTCAGGCGGTCCCGGATAGCCTGGTACATGATAGGTTGCGTAGCGGTAGGCTCATCCGCTTCACTGTGACCGTGGCGCCGGTAGCAAACCATATCAATAACGACATCCTTGTGGAAATTCATACGGTAATCCAGTGCCATCCGTGTCACCCGAATTACTGCATCGGGGTCATCACCGTTAACGTGAAAAATCGGTGCATTGACCATTTTGGCAATGTCAGTGCAGTACAAAGTTGAGCGTGCATCGCTCTGGTAGCTGGTAGTGAAGCCAATCTGGTTGTTCACTACGACGTGCACCGTTCCCTTGGTGGAATATCCTCGTGACTGGGACATGTTGATGGTTTCCATCACCACACCCTGCCCGGCAAATGCAGCGTCGCCGTGGATGAGAATAGGCACAACCTGGTCACCCTTGTCATCCCCGCTGCGCTGCTGGCGCGCGCGCACCGAGCCTTCCACTACCGGGTTGACAATTTCCAGGTGGGACGGATTGAATGCCAGGTTAACGTGTACCAGTCCCTTTTCGGTTTTCAGGTCGGCGGAAAACCCCTGGTGGTATTTCACATCGCCGGAACCGTTAGACGACTGTCCGGCTGTGCCCTCAAATTCCTGGAACAACTCGGCCGCGGTCTTGCCGACGATATTGATCAGCACATTCAGACGACCGCGGTGTGCCATGCCGATAACTGTTTCCTTCACACCATGGGTACCACAACGCAGGATCAATTCGTCGAGCAACGGGATCAGGCTGTCGCCGCCCTCCAGGGAGAAACGTTTCTGTCCTACGTAGCGCGTGTGCAGGTAGCGCTCGAGCCCTTCTGCAGCCGTCAGCCGATCCAGTATGTGCAAGCGCTCTGCCACACTGAGTTCAGGCCGTCCGCCGACGTGCTCCAGGCGCTGCTGTATCCAGCGCTTTTCGGCGGTCTCGGTGATATGCATATACTCGCTGCCAATGCTTTCGCAATAGATGCTATGCAGTTGCTCCAGTATCTCGCGCAAAGTGGCCGTTTCAGCGGTAGCAAAGGAACCCGTTTCAAACACAGTATCCAGGTCCGCCGTACTCAAACCATGATGATCGAGATCCAGTTCCGGCAGAACCAGTGGGACACGCAATAGGAGCGGATCGATATCTGCTATCTGGTGGCCGCGGAAACGAAACGCATTGATCAGCTGCAGCACCCTGATCTGTTTTCCTTCGTGGGCCGGTGTACCGGGAACGCAGGTTACTGCCTGACGCTGCCCGGCCGGTTGCCGTGTGATGGTGCGAAACGTCTGGCGAATCGCGGAATGCACCGGTTCGGCGCCATGCCCGTTCACCCTCGGCAGGGTTTCAAAATAGGTGCGCCACTGAGCGGGGACCCGGTTGGGATCGGCCAGATACTGTTCGTAAAGATCTTCGAGGTAAGCGGCATTGTGACCCGCGAGCTGCGAGTCCCCCCAGAATTCCTGCAGGCCTTTTTGCCTGAAAATATCATCCATTATTTGTTGCCTGTATTCATCCGGAACCCGGCCTCCCGACGTGACACTATATTAAGGCAATTGTCACGCCAACTCCGATAGTTAGACAAGCTCCCTTACTTAAAGACTTAGACTATGGAAGCCGACTGTGCAAGTCACACTACCGGCTCCGGATGCTGGCTGGCAATTCTGCCTCAAAGTTGACGGTTCAGCATCGTCAGACAGATCAAATGACGAGATTCCGTCACTGTATCGAGCCATCCAGTGTAAACAGCCTTCGACTGGCATCAGACCTTTAAATGCCACTGACTACGCTATCAGCCATGTCTGGCTAATGCTTCCTCCATCACCTCATAGCTCCCCAAATGCGCCCGCATCAGGCTTTTCCAGAGCCGCCCATGATTCGGCACAAAGAAATGCAGCAACTCATGAACAATCACGTAATCCCAGAGTGTGTCATCAAGGTCGAGTAACTCGGCATTGAAATTCAGGTGGCCGTTTGTGGAACAGGAGGCCCACTTGTTGCGCATCGGGCGGACGCCGAGCCAGGTCACCTTTACATCCAGCTTGTCGGCCCAGCGATATACCTGCGCCTTGAATTCACGCTTTTGTGTTTCCTGCCGTCTCACTGGATCCTGTCCGCCTTTTCCAGCAGTGTGAACAGCTCCTCGACTAGCACCGTTACGCGATCCAGATCATCCATTTCGGCAAAAATGGCAAATGTTACTTTCTTGCGCAGCTCGCGCAGGGATCGCTCACTTTGCTTCCAGTTGGGAAGCTCGATAAACGCTTCCTTGATCTTGCGGCTCACGTCCTCGGATTTTTCAATCCCTGCATCCAGTAGCGTTCGATAAACAAAGTATGTCAGCCCGTCGAAACCCTTCTCGGCCTGCTCCTTTTTACGCGCTTCGTTGTTCTCGAAACCCTCCTGCACCGCCCTTGCGCGCTCAGCCATCGCAATCAGGTACGGATCATCGCTTTCATCTTCCGCCTTTTTTTCAATGCTCTTCACCAGGTTGATGACCTTGCTTCCGTCACCCCCCTGCTTTGAAACGATGTAGTCTACCGTCTCTTCATTGATCTCCAGCATTTCGGTGACGGGCTGGATATAGTCCGTCCCCACGTGTTGCTGCACCAGCTCGTTTGTCTTCTTCTGGAAGGCGCGGTCCACCTGTACACGTTTGGCATAGGCCTTGCGCACCACGTCATAGATCGCAGACAGTGTGCCGTAGTCATCGATAAAGGGGCGCAGGAAAGCATCCGGCGAAATGATCTCGTAGAGCATCTCGATTTCCTTGTACTCCTTAAAGAAGCCCTTGCGTCGCTCCGGATCACGAAAATGAGGGTATCGACATCCTTGTCGTCGAAGTTGCGTGCAATCAGCGCCAGGTAATCCGGCGCCTGCTGTTCCATCTTACTCTGGAACAACACCTTCAGCAGCTTGAGGTCCTTGACGATGGCATTCACTTCCTCGCTGTCGAAAGCCAGCGCCTTTTCGAGCTTGTCGAAGATGCCGACGAAATCGAGCACGAAGCCATGGGGCTTTACCATTTCAGCCTGCTCGTTTTCGTAAGGTCGGTTCACCCGCGCAATAGCCTGCAACAGGGTATGATCGCGCATCGGTTTGTCGAGATACATGGCGTAGAGCACCGGCGCATCAAAGCCGGTCAGCAGTTTCTCGGTGACAATAAGGATCTTCGGTTGCAGATCCAGCTTGTTGAAGCTCTTGCGGATCTGCCGCTCTTTTTTGGGATCGAGATGAAATTCCTTCAGCAACGCTGAATCGTTATTGCTGCCGGTATACACCACTTCGGAATACTCGGGTGGCAGAAATTCATCCAGCGCGTGCTTGTAATGCGCACAGGCCTCACGGTCAACACCGACCAGAAAGGCCTTATAGCCGAGCGGCTCCACATTTTGCCGATAGTGCTCGGCGACGTACTGCGCCACCTTGCGGATACGGTCCTTGCCCTTGAGGAAATTCTTCAGGTTCACCGCCCGTTCGAGGATCTTGTTCAACTCATCGATGTCGGCCACACCCTCGGCCTCGGCCAGCGACAGAAACTCCTTTTCGAGTGTTTCATGCGGTACCAGCATCTCATTGGGTGCAAGGTTGTAGTACAGCGGCAGGGTTGTGCCGTCTCCGATGCTGTCGGCGATGGAATACTTGTGCAGGTAACCCCTGTCATCCTCGCAGCCAAAGGTCTTGAAGGTGCCACGTCCGTAGGCCGTCTTGTCCACCGGGGTGCCGGTGAAACCGATATAGCTGGCATTCGGCAGACCGGCCATCAGGAAATTGCCCAGATCGCCACCGGTGGTGCGGTGCGCCTCATCGATCAGCACATAGATGTTCGCACGTGAGTTAAGGTTTGCCGGCATATCGCGAAACTTGTGGATCATGGTAACGATGATGCCGCGGTAGTCATCGCGCAGCAGCTTGTTCAGCCGCCGGATACTGCTGGCGTGCTCCAGGTTGCCCAGCCCAAGCGCGGCCAGGTTCTTGAGCATCTGGTCTTCCAGTTCGTTGCGGTCAATCATCAGCAACACCGTCGGCTTGTCCGCCTGCGGCGCCTTGAACAGCATTTCCGCCGCCTTGATCATGGTGAAGGTCTTGCCGCTGCCTTGCGTGTGCCAGACCAGGCCGCGGGTGCGCCCGGCATCGGCTTCGGCATAGCGCGGGTTGAATGCCCGCACCTTTGCATCGAGCAGATCATCGAAAAAGAGCGATGCCCCCTTCGCCCTGTCTTTGGGAGATGCCTCCGGATCAAAACCGCGCCGTTGCTCGGCTTCCTCGCGCGGCACAAAGGTCCAGCCGATTGCCTCGGCGTATCGGAGGATGCGGGCCTGGACGGTTTTGTGTTCTCCTGGTTTCGGCACCCTTAGTTTCCCGTCATTGCCAATGTTCCAGCCAACCCTGATACTCTGCCGGCCGCAAGC
>CAZWJB010000031.1:0-10804 GCA_964634485.1 uncultured Thiohalobacter sp.
ACCTGAAATGGAGCTGGGCGATTGCTCTTGGTTACGCAGCAAGTATCTGGGTGCATTTTCTGGTTAACGCGAAGCTCTTTACCAGCGCATAAAAAAGGCAGAGTTAGCACTCTGCCTTTTTTACACATACCACATATGCCAGTGCAACTAATCAGGCCTTGTTTGCGGCCTCCTGCAACAGGGGCTTCAGCTCGCCTTTCTGAAACATCTCCAACGCGATGTCGTGTCCACCGACCAATTCACCGTTTACATACAGCTGCGGAAATGTAGGCCAGTTGGCAAAGCGTGGCAAATTCTCGAAAATCTCCGGATCGGCCAGTACATTAACATGCTCGAATTCAACGCCGCATTCCTGCAACATCTGTGAGGCACGGCTGGAGTAACCACACATGGGCATCTGCGGCGTACCCTTCATGAAAATGACGATCGGACTGCCATCGACAGTCTGTTTTATCCGTTCCATCACATCCATTACTGCACCCTCTCTATTCAATATGTTCTCCAAACTGACAACAGTGTACCGGGCAATTCAGGCGACAAAAAGTCTTTTTTCAAGTGGTTTTAGGCCAGCGTGTACTCAGGCCACACCATCTACATTGCGCTGTAACCAGAATTCCAGTGCAGCCAGATGCCACAGTTTGCTTCCGTTAAGCCGGGTCAGCCTGTGCTCAGGATCATCCAGGATGGATTCAACGTAGCTCTCGCGATACAGGCCGCGTTCCCGGCAGGCCCGTGAATTGAGCAGATCGCGCATGAACTCGAGAAACCGGCCCTGCACAAATTTCAGTGCCGGTACCGGGAAATAGGCCTTGGGCCGGTCGATTACGGCATCCGGCACCAGGCCTCGCGCCAGCTGCTTGAGTGGATACTTGCCGTGTTCGCGCAGCTTGAGTTCCGACGGCATCCTGATGGCCAGCTCCACCAGTTCATGATCAAGGAACGGCACACGTGCCTCGAGACCCCAGGCCATGGTCATATTATCCACCCGCTTTACAGGATCGTCCACAATCAGCGTGGTTACGTCAAAATGCAGCACGCGATTGAGATAGTCACTGCTGTCAACTGCCTGCAGCCGTGTTTCAACCAGAGCACTGGTGTAATCCGGCCCTGCATACGCCGGCGTGATCATGCGCAGATATTCCTCATGATCCCGGTCAAAGTAGAAGTTCCGGAAACGCTCCAGATCGGTGCCTGCGGCCTGCTGCATTTGTGGATACCAGAAGTATCCTGCAAACACCTCGTCCGCACCCTGCCCGCTCTGCACTACCTTGACATGCTGTGATACCCGCTCGGAAAGCAGAAAAAATGCTATGGCATCCTGACCCACCATGGGCTCGGCCATATGATCAATGGCTTCCGGCAAACGTTCCAGTACTTCATGATTGGGGATGTGGATTTTATGATGCCTGGTTGCATAACGTTCCACCACCTGATCCGAGAACTCAAACTCATTACCCTGCTCATGGGGGTGGTCTTCAAAGCCGACCGAGAAGGTCAACAGATCATTGCCTCCGTGCTCAGCCAGCAGGGCCACCAGCAAACTGCTGTCCAACCCACCCGACAACAACACACCCACCGGCACATCCGCAATCACCCGGCGGCGATGCACAGCTTTTAACAAGGCTGCACGCGTTGCCTCCAGCCATTCTTCCGCCGAAATCGCCGGCTCTACCGATGACGCATCCAGCTGCCAGTAAGGGAACTCACGTTCGCTCCCGTCCGCAGCAAGCACCATCATGTGCGCTGGCGGCAGCTTGCGTACACCCTTAAGCAAGGTGCGCGGGGCGGGGACAACGGCATGCAGGCTGAAGTGATGGTGTAGCGCAACCGGATCGAAACCGGTATCCACGTTGCCGGCAGCCAGCAAAGCCTGGGTATTGGAAGCAAAACGGAAGCCATTACGATCACGGCTGTAATACAGGGGCTTGATACCGAAACGATCCCGGACAAGAACCAGCTGTTGCTGTCGTCTGTCCCAGATCGCAATCGCAAACATGCCGTGCAGGCGCGTTGCAAACGACTCCCCCCAGGCTGCATAGGCCTTGAGAACAACCTCGGTATCACCTTCGCTGCTAAAGCTGAATCCCTTGCCGATCAGCTCGGCACGCAGTTCCTTGTAGTTATAGATAGCACCGTTGAACACCATGGCCAGACCGCTATCCGGGTCAATCCAGGGTTGATTCGATGCGACTGACAGATCGATAACCGACAAGCGTCGGTGTCCGAACGCAACCATGCCGTCAACATACTGTCCTTCATTGTCAGGGCCCCGCCGCTCCAGTTGAGCCAGCATGCGACGCAGAACAGCTTTATCGGGCGGCTGACCGTCGAATTTCAATTCACCGCAAATTCCACACATCGTTTAACTCTAACCTGTACTCCGGGCACCCCCCCAATAAGACATCACCACCGCTGATATAATCTTCAACGCTGCCTTGACGAATTTTAAAACCTGATCGGGGAATTGCACTTTAGTCTACTGCAAACGGATAGCCGGATACAGGGCTGAGCCCGCTGGCCTGTCTGGCCGGGATTCAGTTTTCGGATTTATCTGCGGAACGCGAGTTGACCAGGGCCAACTGATGTTGACGCCTGGTTGGAGCGGCGGCATCCAGGCAGCTGGAATGCCTGACAACCTGGTTTCGTCCGTTGGACTTGGCCTCGTACAGCGCTTTGTCCGCTGCGCGCATCAGCTGGCTCAAAGAGCTTTCACCGGATGCACCCAGGCAACAACTGACACCGATGCTCACGGTGATCGGAATTTCAACTCCCTGGTAATCAGCCGGCGAGGAACTGACAAGCTCACGAAACTTGTTCGCAAGCGCGGCACTCGCTTCTGGATCTTCTGTAACGTTCAGGAGAAGAAATTCCTCTCCACCGATCCGGAACAGGTAATCGTTGGCGCGCGAATTATGCTTCAGCAGGTTCGAAAAATGCTTTAATACCGCATCTCCGCCAAGATGGCCATGGCAATCATTGATTGCCTTAAAGTAATCCAGGTCAAGGAGTACTGCGGTAAGGGCGCGTTCGTCGCGCACCACCTGCGCGAACAGACCGGGAATGATTTCCTGCAGGTAACGCCGGTTATACAGCCCCGTCAGGCTGTCGGTTATCGCCGTTTCCTGGAGCTTGCGGTGTGCGCGCACCACTTTCGCCTGTTCGCGGCGCAGGGCATCCAGCACATCGGCAAAGCGATTCACCAGCTGGTCCATCTCGGTCCGGGATACGGAACGTGGCATGACCGGCAGTTTGCCGTGAATCATTTGCTCGGTAATCTCCATCAGCTGGGTAAAGGGACGTCCGAAATTACGCACCATCAGCCAGCCCACCAGCATTACCGTCAGCGCGCCCAGTACGGCGAATGAATACACCCAACGCTGGTAATCCTCCAGCAATCTGATAAGGCGCAATTCGGAAACACCGAACCACAGGCCTGGAACGTCCGGGCCGGCGCCTTCAAGCGGAATCGGGCTCAAGTGTATCAGCCGCCCGCTGTCCTGCACGATTTTGTCTTCCAGACTGACACTCTGCCCAAGGTATGACGCGTTGCTGCTCCACAGCACTTTGCCATCTTCCTCGAACAGCAGCAGGTAATCACTGGACCTGTGTTCCTGCCGGGCCAGCCAGTCAGGACCCATCACACGTGCAACAGCCACCGTTGCCAGCCGCTGTCCCTGGTAAATCACCTCTGCCATCACCACCATGATCACACCCTGTTCGGAGCGGAAATAGAAAGAACTGCCCCCTTCTGAAGCCAGGCGGTGATGCACCTCATTGGCGAGACGTGGATATTCGTTACCCAGCAACACCTCACCTTTGTCGGTAATGATCAGGTGGCGATCAGTCGGCAATGAGCCGAACTGTCTTGCGTAATAGGGCGCAAGGCTTTCGCTGCTGGCACCCAGTTCAGTGATGATGTAAATGTATTCCTGCAAGCGCAGATCGCCGGTGATAATCTGTGAGTACTGCCGCAGTTCCTCGCGCTCGGCCAGCACACTGTCCTGCTTGCGTAGCGTGTCGTGCCGCAAGCGTTCTTCAGCACCGTCGACAATAACATCCCGTGCTGTCTTGAACGACAGTGTCATCATCCCTAGAAGTAATACGATCAGCATCCCTACATATAAAAGTAGCCGCGATCTGTAGGTCATGGAGTCGGGGTGATATCGGGTTCCAGCTGCAGGAGGTTATAATGTTCGGCGATGGCCTGGAATGCAGGCCCGGTCTGGACTTCCCTGATTATGGCCAGCACATCTTTACCGGGGGTCCGGTTAGTGACCGCTGACAGGTTACGGAAGAATGGATAGTGTTTATTACGCAGATTTTCAGCTGTAGGCCGGTAACCATCGACACTGAGAACCTTGAGGCGGCTGCCGTCGAAGTCCCAGGTCGAGCCGATGTGTCCCAGCGAAGACTTGAAATCACCGACGCGCTGTACCATGTCCGCGGCGCTGCTGACGTTGAGTCGTTTCTGCCGGAACTCGGTAGCATCAGGAAGAATGGTTTTCCAGTGCCCGGGACGCTTCTTGCAGTGCAGGCGCGTCACCAGCACAATCGGTTCGTCATTGCCGCCCACTTCGCTCCAGTTGACGGTATCGCCACGCATGATGCCACGCACCTGGTCGGCGCTAAGACTGGATACAGGATTGGCCTGGTTCACCACAATGAGGACCGGTTCCAGGGCGATCGGATAAACCAGCAGATTTTTGCTATCCACTTCTTCCTTGCTTAGCGGACAACAAACAAAACCGAAGGTCTCGTGACCCGGCGCATTCAATATGGCTGTCTTGATACCGGCATTACACCCCATGCCAAGGGTCGAGTTGCGGCCGTGCAATTCAATGGTACGACCGGAGGCTTTTTCCAGGTCGGCTTTCAGCGAATCGAAAATCACCCAGGCAAAGTGCGCGCCGGCGCCGGTGACAATTGCATCGCGATCCGCGTATGCACGCTCTGCTACAGACAAAAGCAGTAAGGCAGCGATACAGATGCGCAGTAATGAAACAAGCCTTTTGTTCATAAAATATGCATTCCAGTCATATTGTTAATGTACAGCTACTAACGATTTCGCCGCCCGCTGACAGCTGGCTGCCTGCTTAACGGCAATTTGAATGTATAACGACCATGCGTCAAAAATCTGAACTGATTCACAATTACAGCGACCGGCATCTCTTACGCATTGATATACAAGGCTTTTTTAAAAACGTCTTATGGGTCGAAATGTGATATTAGTCACGCAATTGATGATTCAGGCGCCAAATATCCGCCACCACCAGGTGTATCGATTAATAGACGGTCGCCAGCACTAACCTGAAGTGAAACTTTGGCGGGCAAAGTCCTGCCATTCAACCTGTTTTCGCCCGGCAAACCTGCCTCACCGCCCAGCAGTCCCCAGGGGCGGTGGCTGCGCCGTTCTGTTAGTAGTGTCACCTGCGCCGGCGCAAGAAATTCGTATTCGCGGCTTAACCCGTTGCCCCCTTTTTTCCCTCCGTCACCACCTGACCCCCTGCGCACCTGGTAGCGGCGAATTCGCAACGGGTAGATAGCCTCAAGCACCTCGACAGGTGTGTTCAGCGTATTGGTCATATGGGTCTGCACCGCATCCAGGCCATCGCCCCGCGCGTGAGCGCCCATGCCCCCGCCGATGGTTTCGTAGTAATCCCAGCCACCCCGGGCATTTCTTGCACCCATGGCGAGGTTATTCATGGTCCCCTGGCTGGCAGCCGCGACCCGCTCAGGTATGGCCTGGGCCAGCGCACCCAGCACCAGATCGACGATACGGCTGCTGGTTTCCACGTTGCCGGCGGCGACCGCGGCCGGGGGCCTGGCATTGACCAGGCAGGCTTCGGGGGCGGTCAGCCGTATCAGCCGGAAACTGCCCGCGCAGGCCGGCGTTCGTTCATCCATCAGACAACGAAACACGTAGAACACGGCTGCCGCCGCGACGGACAGCGGGCAGTTGATATTCCCTTCCACCTGGTCGGCGGTGCCGGAAAAATCAACACTGACCCGCCCTCCGTTCACCGTCACGCAGACGCGCAGGGGGATATCCGTGTTGCCCTGTCCGTCATCATCCATGACATCCTCAGAGCGGTACTCTCCGTCCGGCAACGCATCGAGTGTGGCGCGCGCCATATGTTCGCCATACTCATTCAGCATGTCCAGGCCACATAGCCAGGCATCTCTGCCCAGGCCTGTCAGCAATTCCCGGACGCGCCGAACGCCGGTGCGGTTGGCGCTGATCTGTGCCGAGAAATCGCCTTCTGTAACAGCCCTGTTATGGGTCGCCGCAACAATGCTTTCCAGCACATCCTGCTGCAACTCTCCAGCCCGGAGCAGTGTGGTCGGTGGAATAATCAGACCTTCCTGCTGCAGGCAACGCCCAACCGGCATGGAGCCAGGACTCTCGGCACCGATATCAGCGTGGTGCGCACGATTGGCGACAAAAGCAACACACTGCTGGTCCACAAACACCGGCGCCAGCAGGGTAATGTCCGGAAGGTGTGTGCCACCCTGGAAAGGGTCATTCAACACCACCATGTCACCGTCCGACCAGGACCGGTAAGCCACCAGGTCCGCCATCGCGTAGGCCATGCTGCCGAGATGAACCGGGATGTGCGCCGCCTGTGCACAGAGCTGTCCCTGCGGATCGAAAACAGCGCAGGAATAATCGAGACGGTCTTTTATATTGGGTGAGAATGCGGCGCGCCTGAGTACTGCCCCCATCTCATCGCACACTGCCGAGATACGACTGGAAAAAATACTGAGTTGAATGGCATCCATGTTTTTCATTATGCACCAGAAGGAATTTTACAGGCTTTTTCAGTTTGCATTCGCAGACTTCGATCCGTACACTTCGCAATCCTGAGTAATTTAGTCGGTTTTTAATCGGCAGAAAAAATCAAATACTTTTTTTCGAGGAGCAGCGAGAAAATGAATCCACTCAAGTCCATTACCGGCACGATAGTTTCCGGTTTCGTATTGGCAATCATCATCATATTTATGCTCGGCACCAGTGGTGAAGTCAACCCCTGGGAGTCCTGGGTGTGGTTACACGTTCTGGTGGGTATCACCTGGATCGGCCTGCTTTATTACTTCAACTTTGTGCAGGTCCCGGCGGTTGGACAGGCGCTGGCTGAGGCCGATAGTGGCGGCCCCGGCCCGGCCGCAATCAGCAAGTACGTAGCTCCGCTCGCACTGCTGTGGTTCCGCTGGGCAGCCCTGGCTACCTGGCTGACCGGCGCACTGGCCCTGGAAGCAATGCACGCTGCCGAAGGCTCCGGCTTTGTCGCCGCCTTCACTTTCCAGGAAGGCTATCGCACCATCGGTATGGGCGCCTGGCTCGGCACGATCATGCTGTTCAACGTCTGGGGGCTGATCTGGCCGAACCAGAAGAAAATTCTTGGCATCGTTCAGTCAAGCCCGGAAGAGATCGCCAAAGCCAAGGTGGTCGCGCTGATGGCCTCCCGCACCAACACACTGTTGTCAATTCCCATGATCCTTGGCATGACCGCACAGGGTCACGGCCTGCCTTTCTAGACAGTCACCGCAAGACCCCAAAACCCGGCCCAGGCCGGGTTTTTTTATTTGGAAAACGCCCGGAGACGCTATAGAATTCCGTTTTTGCTATGGCGGCTTCTTTGGAGCTGCCTTTTGTTTTTGGGACACCGGATGACCGACCACCTGATGAAAACGTACCAACCCTTGCCCGTCAGCTTCACACACGGTGAAGGCGCGTACCTGTTCGACAGCGCTGGTGAGCGCTACCTGGACGCTCTGTGCGGAATCGCCGTGTGTGGGCTGGGACATGCCCACCCGGCGGTCAGCGAAGCAATCTGCGCCCAGGCGCAGCGTTTGCTGCATACCTCCAACCTGTACCGGATCGGCCTGCAGGAAGAGCTGGCAGACGAACTGTGCCGGGTCGCTGCCATGGATCGCGTATTTTTCAGTAATTCCGGTGCAGAAGCCAATGAAGCGGCGTTAAAACTGGCGCGCCTCTATGGTCATCGGAAAGGCATCGACACGCCACAGGTCATCGTCACCGAAAACAGCTTTCACGGCCGGACCCTGGCCACCCTGACCGCAACCGGTAATCGCGAAATACAGGCTGGTTTCGAGCCACTGGTGCCCGGTTTTCTGCGTGCACCCTACGACGACCTGGACGCGGTTCGCACCATCGCCGGAAACAGTTCCAGCGTGGTAGCCGTGCTGGTCGAACCCATCCTCGGCGAAGGCGGTATCCGCATACCCTCGGAAAACTATCTGGGCGAGCTTCGCCAATTGTGCGACGAACACGGCTGGCTGCTCATGCTGGACGAAATACAGACCGGCATGGGCCGTACCGGTCACTGGTTTGCACACCAGTCCGCAGGGATACAACCCGATGTTATGACGCTGGCAAAAAGTCTGGGCAACGGCGTACCGATCGGGGCCTGCCTGGCGCGCGGTACGGCAGCGGATATTTTCCAGCCGGGCAATCATGGCTCCACTTTTGGTGGCAACCCGTTGTCTGCAAGTGCGGCGCTGGCGGTATTGCGCACACTTGACCAGGACCGCCTGGTCGAGCGCGCGGCGCAGCTGGGCAAGCTGATGCTGACACAGTTCGAACAGCGTCTGGGAGGGCTCGACGGGGTCGTCTCTATACGCGGCAAAGGTCTGATGCTGGGCATCGAGCTGGACCGCCCGTGCGGCGAGCTGATGCAACAGGCCTTGCAGCGCAAGCTACTGATCAATGTCACAGCAGATACTGTGGTGCGCCTGCTACCACCACTGATTCTGACCGATGAACAAGCCAGCCACATTGGCTCGACAGTGTGCGAGCTGGTCGAGAACTTTCTGGACGAAACCTCATGAGTACACGCAATTTTCTGACCCTGATGGATTTGTCACCTGATGAACTGCGTCAGCTGATCGACAGGGCGATCGAACTCAAAAAGTGGCAACACCAGGGGCGGATCCATGAGCCCCTTAAAAACAGGGTACTGGCCATGGTGTTCGAAAAGTCATCCACCCGTACCCGGGTTTCATTCGAGACCGGCATGGTTCAACTAGGCGGGCATGCCATGTTCCTGTCACCAAGGGATACCCAGTTCGGGCGCGGTGAACCTATTGAAGACAGTGCCCGGGTGCTGTCGCGCATGGTAGACGCGATTATGATGCGCACCTTTGAACACGAAAAAATCGAGCGTTTTGCAGAGTATTCAGTGTCACCGGTGATTAATGCGCTGACCGACCAGTACCACCCCTGCCAGTTACTGGCTGATATGCAGACCTGGTTCGAGCACCGTGGCGATATCAAGGGTGCGACCGTGACTTTTATCGGCGACGGCAACAATATGTGCCATTCCTACATCAATGCCGCACAACAGTTTGATTTCCAGCTGCACATCGCCACCCCTGCGTTCTACAAACCGGATGCAGACATCGTCGCCGCAGCGGGTGACCACGTCACCCTGTTTGAACAGCCGCTGGAAGCTGCCAGAGATTCCGATCTGGTGGTAACGGACGTATGGGCGAGTATGGGGCAGGAGGAAGAACAACTCGAACGTCAAAAGGAATTTGCAGCATTCCAGATCAACAGGGACCTGATGAGCCTTGCCGGCAAGGGCGCGTTGTTCATGCACTGCCTGCCCGCACACCGTGGCGAGGAAGTTACCGCAGACATTATCGACGGACCACAGAGCGTGGTATGGGATGAAGCAGGGAACCGCCTTCACGCCCAGAAGGCGCTACTGGAATTTCTGATAACCTGAATTTCTGATTCAGGTCCTGCCCGTTGCTCAGTCCCAGCGTCACAACGCCGGAAGTTGGACGCGCCGCCGGGAAACTGGCTATTCCGGCCCCTTTCGGGAAAGGTAACTGCACCTGTTTGATCAGCGTGCCCGCTGGTGGGGATAAATCTCAGCGTCCCGTTCCGCTCGAATACCGCAGCAATTTCAGCCTGTCCCCCGATTGCCAGATAGACCACCGATGACTCCGGCTATAACGCGTAAACCGCTGCCTCATCCACCTCCGGAGCTTCGGCCAGAGGGGCAACAGCGAACAAAAACCATAAGAATATCAACAGGATTGAAAATATTACGCCAACACCACCAGCTGCCACAGCATAGCGGGCATTACGATCCTGCAGAAGTCGCAGGCGTAAATGCACGCTGTGCTTCTCATACACTAATGCGCCAGGCTCTGACATAGCGGACGCTATCTTACCCGGCAAACAGGACGACTGCGTGACACGGGACCGACACTAAATACTCGATTGCTGGCATTGATTTTGCTTTATTCAAACCAACAGTTGCACCCAAACCACGTGCCAGAGAGGAAATGCTAATGGGCGTTGAACACAGATGGAGTTCTCGTAAAGAGATCAATATAGACATAAACCTGTACTACCCACCGGTCGGCATGATTAACGGAAAAACCCGTAATGTCAGCCTTGAGGGTATGTATGTCGATACCGAAGGGGTACGTATTCCGACACAGGCCCGGCTGGAAATCTGCTTTACTGCGGATATCCGTGGCAAACCCGTAGAACACCGCCTGCCCGCCTACGTGGTCCACGACAACGATGGAGGGATAGGCCTGATGCTTCAGCATGTCGGCTACCGCGAATTCGACGCCCTGCGCTACATGCTCAACGCCGCCTGATACAATATAACAGGCACCAAATCAGGTCATCGACAATACGACTCATATGCCCGGGCCGGTCTGTTGCTGCATACTTTAATTAGCTGGCCAGCGAATTTAAGAGTGTGCCGTAACGCGACCTAATGCGTGTAATCAACTTGCGGGGAAAAGGTTTGGTTACGTA
>CAZWJB010000032.1:0-7127 GCA_964634485.1 uncultured Thiohalobacter sp.
TTCTGACGCAACCAGCGTTCCCGTAAACTCAAGATAATCGGTCACGTCCTGGATCAGTGGCCTGGCGATGGTGACTGCAGGAGCAGGGGGCTCGACGTAGGTATTGGAATCACAGCCGGTCAGCGACAGGGCAAGTGCGAAGCTGCTGATTACCAGACCGTTTCCGGCGTGTTTTATGAACAATATGCTTCCTCCGAAACCGGTATTAACGGCCCGGGCAGATGGCTGGGCCGCCAGCGGGAGCCAGGTTCGATTTCTATTGTAACCGGCATAGAAGCGGGACTTTATCATTTATCAAAGACGCAGGTAAGCCTTGTAAAAACTGGCAGTGAGTATTCCATTCAGTGCGCGAGTACGAGAAGGTCACGCGAGTGAAAGTTCAAGTGTCAACGATTGCACAGGATGTAACAGAACGGCCGGAACCAGTGCCGTTCTGGCAAGCCTTTGCCTGTCACGTGTTTTGGCCTCAAGGTTTCGTCGCTTGATACGCAAGTTGAAAGTGCGCACATTGCATTACCTCTACTCTACGTATGCTAGACTTCCGGGCCAGCGGCATGCGGCGAGCCAGGGTAATTGTTAGTCAGGAGGTAATGTATGACACGGCCCACACAGGTATTTATGTGGATGATCCCGTTTCTCGGTCTGGTCGGCCTTGCGGTCGTCCTGTTGATTGGACCCCTGTCTGAGGCGTTCCTGTCCAACCCGGTATTCAACGCTATCATCCTTGCAGTGTTTCTGGGTGGTATTGCCATCAACTTCCGGCAGGTCAGCATGCTGTCGTCCGAAGCCGCATGGATCAATCACTTCCGCGGTAAACGCAAGCGTTTCTGGCGATCCGCGCCCGGGGAGCCGCGCTTGCTGGCTCCGCTGGCAAAGGCGCTTGGACAGCAGGATAGTGAGCTTGTCAGCCTCTCGCCGCTGTCGCTGCGCTCGTTGCTCGACAGCGTGCGCCTGCGGCTCGACGAGTCGCGCGATGTTTCGCGTTACATGATTGGCCTGCTCATTTTTCTCGGCCTGCTTGGTACCTTCTGGGGTTTGCTGATAACGGTGAGCGCCATCGGCGACATGATCGGTGGGCTGAGTGGCCAGGGCGCCGATAACAGTATGATGTTTGGCTCCTTGCTGGAAGGGTTGAAACAGCCCCTGTCGGGAATGGGTACAGCATTCAGTTCTTCACTGTTCGGTCTGGCTGGTTCGCTGGTGCTGGGATTTCTCGATCTGCAGGCCGGTCATGCGCAGAACCGGTTTTACAACGAGCTGGAAGACTGGTTGTCCGGTGTCACCCGACTGAGCGGGACACAACTGATCGGTGAGCGCGGGCTCAGCGAGCCGGCCTATATCCACGCCATGCTGGAGCAGACTGCGGAAACGCTCGACAAGTTGCAGCGGAACGTGGTGCGCGACGACGCCCAGCGGCATCTGCTGGGCGACCAGATTCTGAGCCTCGGACGTGAAGTGGCTGCGTTTGCGGACCTCACCCGTGAAGAACAGCGCGTGTTGTCGACACTCGCCAAGAGACAGAATGAACTGGTCCCGGTACTGGAGCGCCTGCTCGACACGCACAATGACATCGATGTCTCCATGCACGAGCATGTCCAAAGTTTATCACGGAATATCAATAAGCTAACGGAAGAACTTGCAATAGGACGTGAGTATATGGCAGAAGAAATCCGGGATGAATTGCGCCTCATCGGCCGGGCCATTTCCGCCGAAACCCACGAGCGCTCACGGCTGACCAGGAAGAAGGCCGGGTAGGGCGCGCGATGCTAATTGCTAATCGCCGTCGTCGTAGCATAGATATCTGGCCGGGTTTTGTCGACGCGCTTGCCGCGTTGTTGATGGTGGTGATGTTTGTCCTGCTGCTGTTTTCAGTGGGGCAGTTTCTGCTGTCGGATGCGCTGGTGGGCCGCGATGAAGCACTGGACCGGATGCGCAGTCAGATGACCGGGCTGACCGAAGTGCTGGCGCTGGAACGCAAGGACAAGGCCGGGCTGCAACAGCGTTTATCCAGCTTGACTGGTGAACTGGAGGTCACGGTCAGGGCGCGCGATACGCTGGAGGCGCGTGCAGGGGAGATGACCTTGCAGGCGCAGGCAGCGGCGACAGCACTACAGTCTGCACGCAACGCTATTACCGCCAGCGAGCAGGCCCTGCAACAGCAACGCGATAGTATAACTGTACTGGAAGAGGGTCAGCAGCGTCTACAGACATCCCTTGCGGCCAGTGAAAAAGAGGTGGCCCGGCAACAGGAGCTGGGTACCCGCGCAGAGAGCAGGGCCACGGACCTGAATGCACAGATTGCTGCACTGAACGAACAGCTGGCACGGCTTAACCATGTGCTTGAAGCATCTGAAGCCGGGCTGCAGGAAAAGGATATCAGGATCGAGGAACTGGGCCAGCGGCTGAATCTGGCCATGGCAAACAAGGTCGAGGAACTGGCGCGTTACAGATCAGAGTTCTTCGGCAGGCTGCGCGAAGCGCTGAAAGACAACCCGGACGTGCGCATCGAGGGCGACCGCTTCATTCTACCCACCGAAGTTCTGTTTTCGTCAGCATCTGCCGATCTGGATAAAGGTGGCCGGCAGGGGATTGGGACCGTGGCCCGGACCCTGAAGGAGATCACGGCACAGATCCCGGATGATATCGACTGGGTACTGCGGGTTGATGGTCACACCGATCGCCGGCCGATACGCAAGGCCTTCCCGTCCAACTGGGAGCTGTCTTCCGCGCGCGCCATCAGCATTGTGAAGTACATGATCAGGGAAGGTGTTCCCGCCGATCACCTGGTAGCCGCAGGATTTGCCCAGTATCATCCCCTCGATACAGCCGATACCGCAGACGCCTACCGTAGCAACCGGCGCATCGAACTGAAACTGACCAGCCGCTAACCCTGTTTTCCCCACCGTTCCAGCACGATCACACTGCGCGCGCGGGCCGGGTATCTGTTTTCGGTAACAGCCGTTTGTTTGCCTGGTGTCACGCTGTCCTGCGGAGATGCCAGCCCGGTATCTATCGCCAGCTGCCAGCGGCCTGAGCGGGGCGCGGGCAGCTCCATATTGATCTCCCGGTCGGACAGGTTAAGCATGACGTGGAGTTCGGCTTCCTCATCGCCGGTTGCGGCCAGGGTGAAGGCGAGAACCCGGGCAGCGGGGTCATTCCACAGTGGGCTATCGAGATCGATGCCGTGCCAGGATACATCGGCTTCGGCACCTTCGTCGGCTGCTGCGCCGGTCAGGAAGCGACGTCGCATCAGCGAGGGGTGGCGTTTACGCAGCGCGATCATGTGCTGGACGAAGCGCAGCATGGGTGCATTTTTCTCTACAAAGGACCAGTCGATCCAGGTCAGTTCATTATCCTGGCAGTAGCCGTTATTGTTGCCGCGCTGGGTATTCAGCATCTCGTCGCCTGCGAGCAACATGGGCACGCCCTGGCTTAACAGGAGGATGGCGATGGTGGTTTTCGCATGTTGCACACGCAGCGCCAGTATTTCCGGGTTATCGGTTTCACCCTCGATGCCGAAGTTAGTGCTCAGGTTGTCATTATGCCCGTCGCGGTTGCCTTCGCCGTTGGCCTCATTGTGTTTCTGTGTGTAGCTGAACAGGTCATACAGGGTAAACCCGTCGTGGCAGGTGACAAAGTTGATGCTGTTGATGGGCAGGCGATGCTGCGGTTGGTAGAGGTCGCTGCTGCCGCTTAAACGGGTTGCCAGTTCGGCGAGTAAACCCTTGTCGCCGCGTACCGCGCGGCGGATGACATCCCGGTAGCGGCCGTTCCATTCCGCCCAGCGGTAGCCGGGGAAACTGCCGACCTGGTACAGGCCGGCGGCGTCCCAGGCTTCGGCAATCAGGCGCGTGGCGGATAACTGGTCCGAGAGTTCGATGCCCCACAGTACCGGTGCATCGTGCAATGGTTCGCCGTCTTCGCCGCGCGCCAGGGCGCTGGCCAGGTCGAAGCGGAAACCGTCCACGTGCATTTCCCGCACCCAGTATTCCAGGCAGCTGATGATGAAGTTCGCGACGATCGGGTGGTTGCAGTTGACGGTATTGCCGCATCCGGTGTAGTCGCGAAAAATCCTTTTGTCATCGCGGTCCAGATGATAGAAGACGCTGTTGCCCATGCCTTTGAAGTTGATCGTGGGGCCGTCCACACCACCCTCGGCCGTGTGGTTGAACACCACGTCCAGAATCACGCCCATGCCGGCCCGGTGCAGCGCCTTGACCAGGTCACGGAATTCCTGCAGATGGGTGCCCTGTTCGGGCGTTACGCAATAACCGGGATGGGGTGAGAAAAAACTGTGGGTGCTGTAGCCCCAGTAATTTTTCAGTCCGAGTTCCGCCGTCGCTTCTGGAACATCCTGTTCATCAAAAGCCATCACCGGCATCAGCTCGACGTGGGTAATCCCCAGTTCCTGCAGGTAGGGTATTTTTTCGGCGAGTGCGGCAAAGGTGCCCGGGTTGTCGACGCCCGACGATTCATGACGGGTAAAGCCACCTACATGCAGTTCGTAGATAATAGCGCTTTCGTTGGCTATGCTGAGCGGTGTATCGCCCTCCCAGTCGTAACGCTCGTCAACCACCATGGCGCGCATGGAGACGTGGCCATTGTCACCCGGGCGGTTTGCTGCCTGTCGGTCCCAGAGCGTGTGGCTGACGGCGCGCGCCCACGGGTCGAGCAGGGTTTTGTCGGCATCGAAGCGCAGCCCCGATCGCTGCGTGTCACTGTCACCATCCATGCGCCAGGCGTACCAGCAGCCGACCGGCAGTTGTTCGACATAGACATGCCAGGCAAAGAAGGTCCGGTGCACGTCCGGTTGCAGCTGGATAAGCTGGAAAGCTTCCGCGCTGTCGGCGGTGTTGAACAACAGCAGCTCGACATGTGTGGCGTGGCGGCTGAATACAGAGAAGTTGACGCCACTGGCGTCCGGTTTTGCACCAGGTGGATAGCGGACACCCGGTTTGGTGTTATATGTTGTGTGGTGCATCAGTGGACAGTATGGTCTTCAGGCCCGGTCTCCTGTTGTTCGCTGTCGGCTCTTCCTGATGACGGCTGTTTTGCCCGGGATTCCTCCTCAGTACGCCATTCGCTAATGCACTCGTCGTTTCGATCAATGTTGCTGACACTAACCGGTTCCACATTCCATATGTCGCGGCAATAGTCGCGGATGGAACGGTCAGACGAGAATTTACCCATGCGCGCTACATTGAGAATAGACATCCGGGTCCAGCGGTCCTGGTTTCGCCAGGCATCGCTGATCCGGTCCTGGCAATCGATGTAAGACCTGTAGTCCGCCAGCAGCATGTACTGGTCCTGACTCATCAGTTCGTTTATCAGCGGCCGGAACAGGGTGCCATCGCCGTGCGAGAAGTAGCCACTGCTGATGCGTTCGATAGCTGTCTGCAGTTCGTCATCGCTGTTGTAGTAGTCCCTCGGGTTATAGCCACGGCTCTTGAGATCCATGACTTCCTGTGCTGTCAGGCCGAACAGGAAGAAGTTCTCTGCGCCGACTTCCTCGCGAATTTCGATATTGGCGCCGTCAAGGGTGCCGACCGTCAACGCCCCGTTCATGGCGAACTTCATGTTGCCGGTTCCTGACGCTTCCTTGCCAGCGGTTGAGATCTGCTCGGACAGGTCTGCAATCGGGTAGACGCGGTGGCCCAGTTTGACGCTGAAGTTGGGGATAAATTCCACCTTGAGCCGGTCCCGCACATCGGGGTCATTGTTGACCACCTCGCCTACCGAGTTGATCAGCTTGATAATCAGCTTGGCCATGAAGTAACCGGGCGCCGCCTTGCCACCAAAGATGAAGGTACGCGGCACGATGTCCCTGTCGGGATGCTGCTTGATACGGTTGTACAGGGTGATGATATGCAAAACCATCAGGTGTTGCCGCTTGTACTCGTGCAGGCGTTTTACCTGCACATCGCACAGCGCCTCCGGGTTCAGCTCGATCCCGGTGTGCTGCTGGTAATAGGCAGCCTGATCGCGCTTGTTGTCCAGTTTGACCTTATGCCAGCGGGCAATAAAATCCGCATCGTCCACAAACGCTTCGAGTTTCCGCAGTTCGTCCAGGTCGGTGATCCAGCCGTCACCGATCTTTTCGCTGATAAGCGCCGTCAGGCGCGGGTTGCACAGCACCATCCAGCGCCGCGGGGTCACCCCGTTGGTCTTGTTGCTGAACCGCTCGGGGAAGAACTCATGGAAATCCTGCAGTGTATGAGCCTTGAGCAACTCGGTGTGCAGTTCTGCCACACCGTTGATCGCGTGGCTGCCGACACAGGCCAGATTAGCCATGCGCACCGATTTCTCACCCGCTTCATTGATCAGTGACATTCTCGACAGGCGGTCATTGTCGTCCGGAAATTTGAGCCGGACTTTATCCAGAAAACGCCGGTTGATCTCATAGATGATTTCCAGGTGACGGGGCAGAACAGATTTGAACAGCGGCAGGGACCAGCTCTCCAGTGCTTCCGGTAACAGCGTGTGGTTGGTGTAGGCAAGGGTATGCTGTGTTACGTGCCAGGCCTGCTCCCATTCCATGCCGTGTTCATCCATTAACAGGTGCATCAGTTCGGGGACCGCGACCGACGGGTGCGTGTCATTGAGCTGGCCGGCAAATTTTTCGTGGAAACTGTCCAGGCTGTTGCCCCGGAACAGGTGGATCGCGATCATATCCTGCAGCGAGCAGGAGACAAAAAAGTACTGCTGCTGCAGGCGCAGCTCTTTACCCTGTATGGCTTCATCATTCGGGTACAGCACCTTGGTGATGTTTTCCGACACCATTTTTTCCTGTACGGCACCCATGTAGTCGCCAACGTTGAAATCCTGGAAGTCGAAGGACTCGGGCGCCTGCGCCGACCACAGGCGTAACAGGTTGGCGCTATTGACGTGGTAGCCGAGTATCGCCGTATCGTAGGCGACACCCATGACAACCCGGTTGGGAATCCAGCGCACCCGGTGGTGGCCCTGGTCATCACGCCAGGATTCGGTATGACCGCCGAATTTTACTTCGTAAGTGCGTTCGGGGCGGTGCAGTTCCCAGGGATTTCCCAGGTGCAGCCACTTGTCAGTGATTTCCACCTGCCAGCCGTCCCGTATCTCCTGGTCGAAAATGCCGTATTCATAGCGGA
>CAZWJB010000032.1:7227-10495 GCA_964634485.1 uncultured Thiohalobacter sp.
TCCACCTGCCAGCCGTCCCGTATCTCCTGGTCGAAAATGCCGTATTCATAGCGGATGCCGTAGCCGATGGCGGGAATCTGCAGGCTGGCGAGTGAATCCATGTAGCAGGCCGCAAGGCGCCCCAGGCCACCGTTGCCGAGGCCGGGCTCTTCTTCCTGGTCAATCAATGCGTCCAGGTCAAATTCACAGCTGCATACGGCTTCGCGTACCGCATCCTCTATGCCGAGATTGATCAGGTTGTTCTGCAGGTGGGGCCCGGTAAGAAATTCCGCTGACAGGTAGCAGACCACCTTTGTATCCTTGCTCAGCCAGGTTTCCAATGCGTCGAGCAGGCGGCGCAGCAGGCGGTCGCGCACCGTGTAGGCCAGCGCCATATAGTAGTCGTTGCGCGTGGCTGAAGCGGCGAATTTGCCCTGCACATAAAACAGGTTATTCGCGAAGCCGCGTTCCAGTGCCGCAACACTCAAACCGGTGCGTGCATCTTCATCGGAGTCGGTCCGTTTATCCGTATCCTGCGGCATATTCAACCTCCTTGATCAGGGTTGGTTCAGGCCTTCTCCAGTGAACATAATCTGGGTACGGGCAGCCAGTGTTTTGCCGCGCCAGAATTTGCCATCCACCATGCTCACCAGCGCGTCCGCACCGGTACGATCGGTGTCCAGTGTAACGACTGCAACATACCGCTCAGCGTCCCCCTCGTTAGTCAGGGTGACTTTGGTGACCGGGACGCCGTGCTCTTTCAGTAAATCCCTTATCTCGTCTTCGCTGGTGCCGTCGGGCAGGTTTCTTATGACTACGTTCATTGCTACACGCTCATTTAATCTGATTGCAGAAACGTTTTGCTTCGCTGTCAGCATACACCGCGACGCCGTAAAGCGCAGTGTGCCCGTTCAGTACGATCCTGACGGGCATGCTGCGCATCAGCGCTTCCATGCGCCCCGGTATCCGTGGTGGCTGTCTATTCCGCCTTGCCGGTATCCGCTTCGCTGGCGCTGGTCTTGATGGCATCTGCGAACTCACCGAACCAGGTCGCGCCGATTTCATCCAGCGTGCCGGTACCGTCGAGACGTTCCAGGAAATTTTCCGTCCAGTTGATGAACAGCGGGTCGTTGCCCGGTACGGCGATGCCGATCGGTTCATAGTTGAGCAGCGAGAACAGCGATACAAATCCTGCGTCAGGGTAGTTCTTCAGGGTGGACAGGCAGACCGGGAAATCGGTCATCATGCCGCCGGCCTTGTCTTCTATGACCATCTTGACGCCGCTTTGCAGGTCATCCGTGGTGGTCACGGTTGCTTCCGGCAGCAGGGTTTTGATGAACAGTTCGCTGGTGGAACCTTTTAATACCACGATGCGCGTTTTCGAGGTATTCAGGTCTTCGGACTGTTCGGCGCTGGCCAGGCCTTCCTGCCTGGTGATGATGCATTTCCCGGAGCTCATGTAGGGTCCGACAAAGGCAACCGAGCGGTTGCGTTCGGGTGTGATGGTCATGTTGGAAATGACGACGTCGACCTCGCCATTTTTCAGCGCCGGCACCAGCTTGTCGAATGCCATGGTCTTGATGGTCAGCTTGGCGTCCAGTGCGCTGGCCATGACGCGTGCAATATCCACGTCCAGACCGATCACCTTGCCGCTGGGTTGTTTGTAGGTCATCGGTGGCATGTTCGCCGAGGTTCCGAGCACCAGTTCCCCGCGCTGTTCGATACGCGACAGGACGGGTGCATCGCTACCCGCAGCTTGTGCCATGCTACTGATGGCTGCCAGCAGCAGGGTGAATGCAAGCGCGAAGTGTTTTGTAATTCTGTTCATGATCTGTTCCTTCAAGATTCAGTTGTAGCGGTGTCATGCCAGGGTCTGTGTCGACCCGGCCGGAGGCTGGCATGGTAGTGAAGATTGCGCTGAACTTATACCCCTCTGACCCTGATAAGTCCCGGACAGAATGGCGGCAAAAGGCAAGGAAAAGCTGGACAGGATGCCCTCAGAGTATGCTAAAGTTCTGTCCGGTCAGGATAAATGCAGCAAAACGGGGAAGTACCTACATGATCAGAAGCCTTGGGTTTCTGCTGGTCGCCTGCTTCTGGGCGGTGACAGGCTGGACCGCCACAGAACCATACGGATATCCGTTCGACGACCCGTTTGTAGCCACCGTAGTCGGCACACCGGAAGAGGACAAGGCAAAATTCACCCTTCATGTCCCCACCAAACGGGACAGCCTGATAGTTTTCAAGGACCGCGAAGTCCCCGATTTCCTGTTCTACGACGCCAGGCTCCGTTACTCCTACGCCTTGCAGAAGAAGGCCGCCCCGCTGGTATTCCTGATTGCCGGTACCGGCGGCGCCTACAATGGCGGGCATATGAGGGCGCAGGCAAAGGCTTTCTATGCGGCAGGATTTCATGTGGTCTCCCTGTCTTCTCCCACCGTCCCCAATTTTGTCGTAGCGGCATCAACGACATCGGTAACCGGCCATGCCGTGCATGACGCGGAAGACCTTTACCGTGTCATGGAGCTTATCCAGGCCAAATTGCTGAAAAAGACAAAAATCACCGATTATTTTCTGACCGGTTACAGTCTTGGTGGATTCAATGCAGCATATGTGTCCTGGCTGGACGAGCAGCGCAAGGTGTTCAATTTCAAAAGAGTGTTGCTGCTCAATCCACCGGTCAGTCTGTACAGCTCGATCTCGTTGCTTGATCGCATGCTGGAAAACATCCCCGGCGGCCTGGATAACTTCACAGACTACTACAACGGCATCGTCTCCGAGTTCGGCAAGATCTACGTGCGCGCCAAGCGCCTCGATTTAAGCGAGGACTTTCTATACGAGGTCTACAAAGAGGTGCAGCCTAAAAACGAACAACTGGCTGCCCTGATCGGCCTCTCGTTCCGGTTTTCCTCGGCGCACATGGTGTTCGCTTCGGATATCATGACTAACTACGGCTACGTCAAACCGAAGAATCTACGTTTTACCCGCAACACGGACCCGGGCGTATACCGGGAAGTCGTCTTCCGGCTGGGTTTTACCGACTACTTCCACGATTATTTTTACCCCTACTACAAGAGCCTGGACCCTACCCTCGACCGCCACCGGATCGTGGAAGAGACGAGCCTGACGCATATCGAGGACTATCTTCGCAATGCTGACCATATATATGTCATGCATAATCACAACGACCTGATCCTGGAGTCGGGCGAGATAGACTTTTTCCCGCGCGTGTTCGGCGAGCGGGCAAAAATCTACCCCACGGGCGGGCATCTCGGCAATATGGAATACA
>CAZWJB010000033.1:0-10298 GCA_964634485.1 uncultured Thiohalobacter sp.
GGAATTTTCCGCCAAACGGGACTGCCGGTTTGGCACGCCATAATGTCAGTTGCTTGAGCCGGGATCCGCGTCCGCCCGCCAGAATCAGTGCCAGAGTATCGCGGGTCAGCCGGCTTACAAAGCGCGGTGTAGACACAGAATTCATCCAATCTCCCGATGGTCCATCAACATAAACTGCGGATTTAAGTGCTAACACCCTGACGGCGCAGTTTCCTATGGTACCATCTGTACCGCTGCTGGAAAGTTAACATTGTTTATGAATAGAGACATCACTTCTATGACGTTACAGGTGCCAGATTCAAAAACACCCTACAGTTCACTGCCCGAACCCCTCATCCGCATCATTGAAGCGCGTCATCACAACCCTTTCGAGGTGCTGGGGAAACACCACGAAGGGCAGCAGGAACTCGTCAGGGCCTTTCTTCCCCGTAGCGAGAATGTGCGTATCGTAGAGACCGGCGCCTCCCTGGCACGTATCGAAGGCACCGATCTGTTCGAGTGGCACGGTGAAGCGGGCAGCGTACCGGACTACTATCAACTGGCCTGGATTGATGAGAATGGCCTTGAGTGCTCGGCTTACGACCCTTATTGCTTCGCACCACAACCGGGCGACCTTGACCTGCATCTGTATGGTGAAGGCCGCCACCTGCACGCCTACCGCTTTCTGGGTGCGCACCTGTGTGAAATCGACGGCGTAGAGGGCACCCGCTTCATGTTATGGGCGCCTGGAGCGGGACGTGTCAGCGTAGTTGGTGACTGGAACCACTGGGACGGCCGCCAGCATCCCATGCGTAGCTGTGGCGATAGCGGTGTCTGGATTTTGTTCATACCAGGCATTGGCGCCCACAGCTACTACAAATATGAAATCCGCAATCGTGAACACGGCAGTATCCAGCTGAAAACCGACCCTTATGGTCAGGCGTATGAGCTACGGCCGGGTACGGCATCCGTAACCTCTCGCCCTGCAAGCTATACCTGGAACGACAAATCGTGGATGGAGGCGCGCGCCGGCAGGGACTGGCTGCACAGCCCGCTGTCGATCTACGAAGTTCACCTGGGATCCTGGCAGCGGGACGAATACGGACAATTCATCAACTACCGCCAGCTGGCGGAATTGCTGGTTAACTACGTCAGGGAAACGGGCTTCACACATATCGAGTTGTTACCCGTTACTGAACATCCTCTTGACGCATCCTGGGGCTACCAGACAACCGGGTACTTTGCACCAACCAGCCGCTTTGGCTGTGCGGATGACTTCCGTTATTTCATTGACCACTGCCACCGGAATAACATTGGCGTGATACTCGACTGGGCCCCCGGCCACTTCCCCAAGGATGATTTTGCGCTGGCGCGCTTCGACGGTACCCCGCTGTATGAGCACGAAGATCCGCGCCGTGGCGAGCACCGCGAATGGGGGACATTGATATTTAACTATGGCCGCAATGAAGTGCGCAATTTTCTGCTGTCCAGTGCGGTCTTCTGGCTGGAGGAAATGCACATCGACGGCCTGCGTGTCGATGCCGTGGCGTCGATGCTGTACCTGGATTACTCGCGCGACCCTGGCGACTGGATCCCCAATGAATACGGTGGCCGGGAAAACCTGGACGCCATCCACTTCCTGCGTCATCTGAACGAAGTCACCCACGCCGAGCAGCCGGGCAGCATGATCATAGCCGAGGAGTCCACCGCCTGGCCCCAGGTGACCCGCCCCGTCGACGGTGGCGGCCTGGGCTTCAGTATGAAATGGAACATGGGCTGGATGCACGACACCCTGCAGTACATGAGCATGGAGCCGGTACATCGCAAGTTTCACCACAACCAGCTTACTTTCGGTCTGTTGTACGCCTTCAACGAAAACTTCGTACTGCCGTTTTCCCACGACGAAGTGGTGCACGGCAAGGGCTCGATGCTGGACAAGATGCGTGGCGACAGCTGGCAACGCTTTGCCAGCTTGCGCCTGCTGTACACCTACATGTTCAGTTACCCGGGCAAAAAGCTGCTGTTTATGGGCAATGAATTTGGTCAGTATGCAGAGTGGGATTCTGACAGCGCTCTTGACTGGCACCTGATGGAAGATCCACGCCATGCCAACCTGAAACAGCTGGTGCACGATTTGAACCAGCTGTACCGCAACGAACCTGCGCTGCATGAGTACGATTTCGAAGCGGATGGTTTCCGCTGGCTGGATTGCAATGATGCAGACAATTCCATATTGAGCTACTACCGACTGGGCGGTGGACAAACGGCCATTGTGGTATTGAATTTTACACCCGTACCACGCCAGGGCTACCGGCAGGGGGTGCCTTTGCCGGGTGACTACCGTCTGGTATTAAACTCGGACGCAGAATTCTACAGCGGCAGCAATATGGCTGTTCAGGGTGGCCACAGCAGCGAATCGGTCCCGTGGATGAATCAACCACACTCGATCGTTCTTGATGTGCCACCGCTGGCTGGACTGATTATAATCAAGACCTGACACCTCCCTGGACGAATCAGTGGAAATCTCCAACACCGAACGGTGTTGTCTTTCCTCTCTGCACTTGCATTTTGGGCCGGGTGGCCTTATCTATATCCAAGGATATGCTCGCCAAGGAGGAGACTGCCGTGCCGCAGACCCGCGAACCTGCTGTCGCCGGGTTATTCTACCCGGATGATCCGGTACTGCTACAGCGACAACTCGATGACCTGCTGGACAGGGACATCACACCCGGACCCGCCCCCAAAGCCCTGATTGTTCCCCATGCAGGATACATCTACTCGGGACCGATAGCCGCCAGCGCCTACCTGCAACTGCTGCCGATACGTAATCAGATTCAGCGCGTGGTCCTGCTCGGCCCTTCGCATCGAGTAGGATTCGAAGGACTCGCCACCACCAGTGCCCGGTATTTTTCCACCCCTCTGGGCCTGGTGCGAATCGACCAGTCGGCGATGGATGACATTCTGTTACTGCCGCAGGTACGCGTGTACGACGATGCACACCGGGAAGAACACAGCCTCGAGGTCCAGTTGCCGTTCCTGCAGATGATTTTGAAAAAAGACTTCGGTCTTATTCCGCTGGTGGTGGGCGAAGCAACAGCCAGCTCCGTCGCCGAAGTCCTTGAGACACTCTGGGGCGGGCCAGAAACCCTGCTGCTGATCAGCTCCGACCTCAGCCATTACCTCGACTACACTACTGCACAACGCCTCGACAAAGCGACCTCAACCGCCATCGAACAACTGAATCCGCAAGCCATCGACTACCAGCAGGCCTGCGGCCGCAACCCGGTAAGCGGGCTGTTACTCGCGGCGCGCCATCACGGTTTGCGCGCCACAACCCTGGACCTGCGCAACTCGGGCGACACTGCAGGCGCACGTGACAGGGTGGTAGGTTACGGCGCCTATGCCTTTTTCTGAACGACAGCGCGCAGTCCTGCTGAATACCGCCTGGCGCTCGATACGGCACGGCATTGCTGATGGCAGAGCGCTGACGGTAGACCCGACTGACTTCGACAGCGCGCTCACCAAAACCGGTGCCAGCTTCGTTACGCTGCACCAGCAAGGCGCATTACGTGGTTGCATCGGCAGCCTCGAAACGTACCGCCCGCTGATCACCGATGTCGCTGAAAATACGTTCGCTGCGGCATTTCGTGACCCACGCTTTGCGCCGGTCAGGCAGGCTGATATCAGTACTATCCGCCTCGATATATCCGTTCTCGGCAATCCTGAAGCGCTTGAATTCGCTTCACAACAGGATCTGCTCCAGCAGATCCGGCCGGTCCTGGACGGGCTGATACTCCAGGACGGTCCGCATCGCGGCACCTTCCTGCCCACGGTCTGGGAATCACTGCCAGAGCGCAGGGATTTCCTGAACCAGCTGAAAATCAAGGCAGGTCTGCCGGCCGGTCACTGGTCCGACACGGTCAGGGTCTGGCGTTATACGACGGAATGTTTCGGGGACTGAACAACCACGATCCTGCATGGCCGGCTATTTTTGCCGGTAACGCTTGCACGCCCCCACTGACCCGGGCACACAGGGCTTTTGATCAATCCAGATAGCATTATCCAGGATTGCACCGGTAAAATTCGCGCCCTCGATACTGGCGCCGCTCAGGTTGGCGTAGGAAAGGTCTGCCTGGACCAGCGTGCTGTTGCGCAGATCTGCTCCACGCAGGGTGACTCCAACCAGCCGGGCGTGACTCAGGTCCGCTTGCCGCAGATTGCTCAGATTCAGGCTGCTGTACTCGAAATTCGCACCCGTCAGTCTAGCACCGGATAATTGTGCCGCATCCATGCGCGCATTGCTGATGCTGGCGCCGACCAGATCCGCCTGATTGGCCACCAGACCTGTCTGGTTGCAATTGTTCCAGTTCACACCCGGCCGCGCCCGGGCTGCACAGTCAGGCGCAACCGGTTCAGGCTCAAACTGCTCCAGCACATAACTAACCGTTAGACCGAGCAACACCAGCACACTGGCCACCAGCGGATAACGGTACAGTTTTCGGCTCACCGGTATCCTGTGTGAAAACTGGTATCTAAGCAGACGATGACGCAGTTCATCTTCAGTCTCTTCGCGCCGGCGTTCACCACCACGCCTTTCCCGGTACCCTGCTGACGCGTGATTGGGAGCACGTTCACGACGATCACCGGGCTGGCGTTCGTCCTCGTGCATGCGTGCCATCAACAGCTTTTGCAGGTTTTCTTTGCTGGGTGGAAGATTCATCACCTCCGGAATCAGTTCCGGGTACGCGGATAACGATACCCAGTCACCATCATCCTGCTTAAGTTCGTCACTTTCGCGAATACGGCCCAGCAGAATATAACGGCTGACCTGATTAGCCGGGTAAGGTCCACGCACTACACCATCCCTGCGCGTAAACCAGAGCACTCTGTGTGACTTCTCTGTTTGCATGCCTGTGCCTGAGCGACGTATCGCCGTTCCTTTATGAATACAAATGATGCAGTATAGATGCCATGTTTCACCCACTGACTGCCAGGCCGTGGTAACCACCGGCCCCACATCCGGGCTTCCGGGGCTGTCCGCAACCAGTACCCCGTCGGCGATACCGCAGTGGCAAACGGGCCAGCTGTTGCAGGCAACCGTAACCGGGAACAGCGTCGGAAAAGTTCTGCTGGCTATTGGTAATCGGCAGGTCAGCGCCCAGACTTCACTGCTATTGGAAAAAGGCCAGCAGCTGACCCTGCAGGTACACAGCCTGGGCAAACAGCCGGTGTTGAGAATTATCTCGACACTGAATGAATCGCCGCTCGCCGCCATGGTGCGCCTGCTGCTGCCCAGACAGGGGCCGTTGACCCCGCTACTGGCCAATATGAACCAACTGGCCCACTTGCCCAACCCGCCCACACCGCCATTACTGAACGAACTGGTACGCTCCACTCTCCGGCAGATGCCCGGTGTCCAGGCTGTTTCGACCCGACAGGGCCTGCAAAAAGCCATCGGTGATTCGGGCCTTTTTCTGGAACGCCGGCTTTTGCAGAGTACCGGCAGGAGCGCTGCTCCAGCTGCTGTTCAAAGCGATTTCAAGGCGAACCTGCTGCGCCTGATACAACTGGTACGCAACTGGCCGGGCAGCAGCGCACGAGCCGGCGCTGATACACCGCAGCTATCAACCGGCACGCCGGCAACCAGCACGGATGCCCCGAAACCGGGCACAAATACACCACTGCCAGCACCGTCAACAGGCGCCACAAAAGCACCCGCTCAACAGCCACCAGCCACACCGCCAGGCTCCGCTCCGGCAACGCAAGCCCCCACACCTGACCAGCTCCAGCGCGCGGCGCGCGCCAGCCTTCCCGGTACCACGGCAGGCGCAACCAGGCCGGCTGCCACAGCTTCGCTAGCGGCAACACCGCCACCCCCCCAGGTCAGCACCACAAACGGGGCTTCGCCAGCCGTGCCGCTGCGTGGTGCAGTGCCGGTTCCGCAGTCTGCACTTCAGGCCAGCCTGGACCTGATCAACCGCATGGGTAATGTCCGCGCCGACCTGCTGCTGCAGGCCGAGGCTGCCCTGGCGCGAATACAGCTGCACCAGCTGGCTGCTGTACCCAGAGAAGGTGAACGCGGTTTGCTGGAATGGTTGTTTGACCTGCCCATACGCCGCGGGGACGACATCGATCTATGGTCGATGCGCCTGCTTCGGGGCAGTGACGAACAACCGCACGAGGCGCAACAGCCGGTACAACGCTGGACGGCGCAGCTGGCCTTTGATCTGCCCGGGCTGGGTCCGGTACAGGCGCAGGTGCAGCTCTGCAATGAACAGGTATCGGCACGCTTCTGGACGGAACAGACTGACGCGCTGCCGCTGTTTCACGAACATATGCACGAACTGCGTGATGCATTGCACACGGCCGGGCTGGATGTCGGTGAGCTGGAGTGCCGGCACGGGCCCAGACCCGCTGAAAGAACCGGCGCTGAACAAGCCCTGATCAGGGAAAAGGTGTGAACAGGAAAACGCCCGCCACGCCACTGGCGGTAGTACTGCAATACGATGGTGAACGCGCACCACGGGTAACTGCCAAAGGGCATGACCGTGTCGCTGAACAGATTATTGAACTGGCGCGTCAGCACGGTATACCCATGCAGGAAAATGAACCGCTGGCAGCCGTGCTGGCGCGTGTGGAACTCGGGGAAGAAATACCCGAAGCTTTGTATCTGGCCGTTGCGCAAGTGATTGCCTTTGCCTATCACCTGTCCGGTAAGGCGCCGCAGCAAACGTAGGACTATCAACCGGAGCTGCGTTGCATCATTACCAGCAGTTCGGCTTCACCACGGGTCAGGCCGCAGCTACCCACCAATTCTTCGATATCCGCACCATTGTGCACCAGCTGGCTTGCCTGGTTGTAGGGACGGTCACCACTGCTGCGCAGTTCCAGAACGTTCTGCCGCTCGATAATACGCTGAACCTGCTGTTCCAGCATGACCACATGATCGCCGACACCCGATGAAGCGCTGCACAGAGCACCCAGCTCCTGTTCCAGCTGCTGGACACGTTGCCGGGTAGCCTGAAGTTCCTCAAGCAGACTTTCCTCGCCGGTTCGGGCGCGCCGCCAGGCAGCGGCTATCGCTGCCAGGCCGGATACTGCTCGCGTGCTTGCTCCTTTCAGGATTTGGCTGATCATTGGAAACACCTCAGGCGTATTCATCTATACCGGGCCCGTCATCGTCATTGTCCCTGCGCTTACGATGCTGACCGGGTTGCCGATGCTCACTGTCCGGCTTGCGTTGCGGAGCCCGTTTACCCTCCCCGACCCCCTTGCCGGGATAGCTGGGTGGAACACGGTAGACGGGCGGCGGTTGTCCGATTTCGGCCATGATTGCATACCCCGGACCCGTATCTGGAATCGGCCAGCTACAGGCTGGCCAGTTCCTTCCACTCTTCATCGGTGAGCAGTTTGTTCAGATCCACCAGAATCAGTAATTTATCGTCGCGGCTGACGACTCCCTGAATATAACTGGCGCTTTCCTCGTTACCGACGTTGGGCACAGACTCAAGTTCGGACGCATGCAGATCCACCACCTCGGCGACACAGTCAACGAGGATACCGACGACGTGTCTGGAGCCTTCGATAATCACGATCCGTGTCGAATCCGTTACCTCGCTGCTTTCCAGACCCAAACGGATACGGGTATCCACAACCGTCACAACATTGCCGCGCAGGTTTATAATACCGAGCACATAATGTGGCGCACCTGGCACCGGCGCTATTTCCGAGACCCGCAGGACTTCCTGTACCTGCATCACATTGATACCGTAGGTCTCCTCCGCCAGGCGGAAGGTAACCCATTGAACTATTTTGTCATTTTCGTTTGCTTTGGCAGCCACATTCGCCATATTGAAACCTCGGCCTGGTGAGTCTGATCAAGTTCCGGCGTCAAAAACCGGTCAACTGCCCGGATACCCTGAAAAAAGCATTAATCATGCCAGACCTTCGGCCAATTCCCCGCTCAAGGCGTCGATATCCAGCAATGCACACATCTGTTGAATTACTGTTCCGGCCAGCCAGGCGCGCCTGGTGCTGGCACCACGCCACTTGACGTCCTTCGCTTCCAGCTCGATCACTTCGCCAATAGCGTCACAGGCCAGCGCCCAGTGGCCCTCATCGATTATCACCAGGTGGGCGCTGCGCCCCGCAACGTCGGCATCCAGCTGCGCAATGCGATCCTGCGGCAGGATGAAGCGCGCCGTATCCACCACCCTGGCCTTGATTCCCTGGTATGGCACGATGCCCGGAAATAGTGGGGAATGCCCGGGCATGGGCGTCATTCCTGCTTCATTGGGTACCACGCCTTTCAGCTTGATCAGCGGCACCGCCAGCGTGAGCCCTGCAACATCAAACAGCAAAACCTGAAAACGTGTTGTTGCCCAGTCAGGGACAGCGCGCTCCGGCACGGTCCGGACAGCCGCCGGGGTTTCAGTTTGCTGTGTAACCCCGTGTTGCAGCATCACGTCGAGATAAGCGCTCAAGGCCAGCCGTTGATCCAGCAGCTGTTCCTTGCGGGTATCCGTCTTCATTGCGACACAGCCTCTGCCAGTGGTGCTTCTTGCTGCTGCAAGCAGCGTAGCAGGGATGCATAAGCCTCGTTGCCACGCGCTGCGGGATTATGAACACAGAGTGGTTCCCCGGCCCTGCTGGCCTCGCGGAACCGGGTATCGACCGGAATCACTCGTGACCACAGGTGCTCACCGTGCTGATCACGCATGGCACGCAGTGCATCCATGGACGCGCGGGTACGGCGATCGAAGAATGTCGGAATAATGGTGTATGGGAGTACGCCGCCGTGCGAATGTGTAATCATCCGCAAGGTATGCAGCATGCGCTCCAGCCCCTTCAGGGCGAGGAATTCCGTTTGCACCGGGATCAGCAGCCGCTGGCACGCAGCGAGTGCATTAACCATGAGAACACCCAGCATGGGTGGACAATCCATCAGCACGTAGTCAAACCGGACTTCAAGCCGCGCCAGCGCCTGTTTGATAACCAGTCCCATACCATCCCGCGCACCCAGTTGCCGGTCAAGGGTGGCCATGGCAGTGGAGGCTGGCAGCAGAGAAAGCCCCTCCACGCCGGTGTCATGTAACAACGCCTCCAGAAACTCCACGCGGGTATGGCTGACATGCGCTTCGAACAATGAATACACGCTGCCTTCGCTGCTATCGGGATCCAGGCGAAAGTACGACGTCATGGAGCCCTGCGGGTCCAGGTCGAGCAACAGCACGCGCTTACCCTGCTGCGCCAGCAATCCGCCCAGGGTGACGACGGTGGTGGTTTTACCCACACCACCTTTCTGATTGGAAACCGTCCAGTTATTCATGATGCGGATCCGTCTGCCTGCAAGGCTGCGGGTTCGGGTTGCTGCGCCGGTTTTACCGGCTCCGCCACCGGTCTGGTAACGAGTTCGGGTTTTCCTTCGCGCGTTGTCTGCAGATGATCCAGCCGTTGGCTGATACGCGCGTCGGAACCCGACATGATAACCAGCACGACACGACGATTCTTTGCCCTGCCTTCCGGTGTAGCATTGCTGGCAACCGGTCGGAATTCACCATAGCCGATCGCCGCCATGCGTTGCGGATCTATACCCAGCCGGGTAAACAAATGTACGACACTTGCTGCACGTGATGCGGACAGTTCCCAGTTGGAAACGAATTCAAAGTTGCTGATCGGGATATTATCGGTGAACCCCTCCACGTGAGTGACGTTGTCCAGTGGCATTATTTTTTCTGCCAGCTTGCGCAACACAGGTATGGATTTGACAGACAGTTCAGCACTCCCGGAGTTAAACAGGATGCTGGACTTTATTTCGACTTCAATCCAGCGTTTGTCACGACGCACGTCGATGAGTCCGTCATCCACCAGATCAGCCATTGCCGCCTCGATTGAATCAGCGAGTTGTTGCGCGGTCTCATCGAGATCTTCATCCCCGGTCTGATCCTGCAATGTCTGTGGTTCCGGCTGCGACTGCCTGTCATCGGTCTGTTCCTCTGATTCATCCGGCAGAGGCACTTTGAATAATTCGATAATCTGTCTGTTGTGATCAAGAATAGACTTCGACTGCGATGACGAACGCAGCGGATTCCCGACCTGTATTGGCGCCAGACTGCGCGCCGGATCCTGGAAAGCGGCAACCATGGAATCGGAAAGAACACGATACTTGCCTTCATTAACCGAAGAAATAGAGTACATGACGACAAAGAAAGCGAACAGCAGAGTTATAAAATCCGCATAGGAGACCAACCAGCGCTCATGGTTCTCGTGTTCTTCAATGCGCTTTTTTCTTGCCATGTGTTTCTGCCCGTGATAACTGT
>CAZWJB010000034.1:0-10084 GCA_964634485.1 uncultured Thiohalobacter sp.
CCGCCTACGTCGCTGGCGTCGGCTGAGTTCAACCGTTAGCTGTAAAAACGTCTTGACGTCACAACGCTATAACGCTACACTTCGTTTAAACGAGGTATAGTCACATGAGCGAATTATCAAAAAGATCAACAGTTTATTTTGAAACCGAGATTCATCAAGCACTAAGAATTAAAGCCGCAACTACCCACCAATCTGTATCCGAAGTGGTTAACGAAGCTGTGCGTGTTGCTTTGAGCGAAGACCAGGAAGATTTAAAGGCATTTTCACAAAGAGCAAATGAATCCACATTGAGTTATGAGGAGCTACTAGAGGATTTAAAATCACATGGCAAAATATAGCCTTGTATTTAAGAAATCTGTAGCAAAAGACCTTCGCAACATTCCCAAAAAAGATATAAAACGCATTTTAAAATGCGTAGAGCTTCTCACCGCTAACCCAAGAGCAGAAGGATGTATCAAACTCTCAGGGGAAGAACGTTATCGTGTAAGGCAAGGCGTGTATCGCATTATTTACGAAATTCAAGAAACAGAGCTTGTTATTATGGTTGTAAAAGTAGCGCACAGAAGTGTTGCATATAAAAACAGCTAACAAGTGCATTAACGCTGACCGGTTTTACACGCCGCTTCGTTGCACTACGACGTTGCTGACAGGAAATGTCTATTCCGGCTGGAGCGGTTCCGTGACAGCAGGGCCGGGTTCCTGCGGCGGCGGTTCATGCAGTGTTATCAGGGCGATAACACCAAAGCGCGGATTGTCGAAGTAGTGAAGTTCCTTGCTGCGCATGCGCCGGTGCTCGCTGAGACGGAATTCGGGGATATCGTACTCCAGCAATTCCAGCTGTTCATTGTTGACCGGCGTATGCAGTTGCAGATCCAGGTACAGGTGCAGGTAGCGTTCAACGGCAACGCGTACTGATCCATCGACATAGGTTTTACCGGTATTATGGTCCTTGTCAGGCAGCTTCATCGATACCGCCTGCTGGCGATCGAGTACCGCCTGACGCCAGGCGAAATAAGCTAGCGGGCGGTACTGTGACGAACGACCCAGGGCATTGCGCTCGGCGGTCAGCCGATACGCTTTTTCCGGCAACCAGTTGATTTCCTCTGTTACAGGACTGTTCTCCGTTGGTTCGATATCCGATTCTTCAAACCATTCCGAGTAATCGATGGGCCATATTTCACCACCGTCATTCGTGACGAGGTTCTGAAACACCAGCAGTTCGATTTCGAACTCCCTGGGCGCCTCCGGTGATTCGGCCAGGCAGACCGGCGCGAGCAGGATGCCCGCCAGCAGGGTCAGCGTGGGCAGCAGTGCGTGTTGTATGCAGCCTGTTGTCATTCCGCCATCCTGCCCTAGTCTGTCCGTGTGCTCAAGCTGTCCAGCAGTTTGTCTACCTGTGCCACCCGGTTTTCGAACTTTGCCATATCAAACTGGAAACGGATTTTATCCGAACCGTCCAGGTTGTAGTGCCGGGGCTGGTTCTGGATCAGCTGGATAATGGTGGCGGGATCGACATTGGGTTCAGGTCCGAACATCAGACGGCCACTGCTTTCGCCGACGTCAATCTTGCGGATGCCGAGCGGTACTGCCTTGAGCTTCAGCTCGGTAATACTGAACAAGTGTTTAACCGGGTCGGGCAGCAGCCCGAAACGATCGATCATTTCAACCTGCAGTTCGCGTGTTTCGTCCCTGTCGGCAGCACTGGCGATGCGCTTGTAAAGGACCAGGCGTGAATGCACGTCCGGCAGGTAGTCGTCCGGTATCAGGGCGGGGGCGTGCAGATCCACTTCCGGCCCATGATTCAGGGGTTTCTCCAGTTCCGGTTCACGGCCGGCCTTCAGCGCTTCTACCGCGCGTTCCAGTAACTCGGTATAGAGTGTAAAGCCGATTTCCTGGATCTGGCCACTCTGCTCGTCACCCAGCAGTTCGCCGGCGCCGCGAATTTCCAGGTCATGTGTCGCCAGTGTGAATCCGGCGCCCAGGTCCTCCAGTGATTCTATGGCTTCAATACGTTTGATGGCATCATCGGTCATGGCCTTGCGGTGTGGCACAATCAGGTAGGCGTAGGCGCGGTGGTGGGAACGGCCGACGCGGCCGCGTAACTGGTGTAACTGCGCCAGGCCCAGTCGATCCGCACGGTTGATAAGAATGGTATTCGCGGTGGGTATGTCGATGCCGCTTTCGATGATGGTAGTGCACAGCAGGATATTGAAGCGGCGGTGATAGAAGTCGAGCATAACCTGTTCGAGTTCACGTTCACGCATCTGTCCGTGACCGATCCGGATGCCGGCTTCGGGAACCAGTTCGCGTAATTCCCGCGCAACCTTTTCGATGGTTTCGACTTCATTGTGCAGGAAGTAGACCTGGCCACCACGCGTGATTTCGCGCAGGCAGGCTTCACGTATGGTATTGGCGTTCCATTCAGTAATGAAGGTTTTGATCGTCAGCCGTTGCGCGGGCGGTGTTGCTATAATGGACAGGTCGCGCAGGCCGGACAAAGACATGTTCAGTGTGCGGGGAATGGGAGTCGCCGTCAGGGTGAGGAGGTCCACTTCAGCACGCAAGGCCTTGAGTTTCTCTTTTTGTCTTACACCAAAACGGTGTTCTTCATCAATAATAACCAGCCCGAGATTGCGGGGCTTTATATCGTCCTGCAGCACTTTGTGCGTGCCGATAAGCATGTCCACTGTGCCACTGGCAAAGCCCGCTGTGATTTCCTGCTGCTGCTTCCTGCTGCGGAAACGTGACAGGACCTCGATCCTGACCGGCCAGTCGGCGAAACGGTCGCAGAAATTATGGTAGTGCTGCTGCGCGAGCAGCGTAGTTGGCACCAGTACCAGCACCTGACGGCTGGACTGTGTGGCAACAAAGGCGGCACGCATGGCGACTTCCGTCTTGCCGAAACCCACGTCGCCACAGACAACCCGATCCATGGGACGGGCGGACGCCATATCCTCCAGCATAGTCTCGATGGTCTGCGCCTGGTCGGGGGTTTCCTCGAACGGGAAGGTGCCGGCAAAAGCGCTGTATTCCTCTGCATCGAACTGTGCAGGATGGCCCTTGCGCGCGGCGCGGCGGGCGTAGACATCCAGCAACTCTGCGGCCACATCATGCACGCGCCGGGCGGCTTTCCTGCGTGCTTTTTGCCAGCGGTCACTGCCCAGCTTGTGGAGCGGGGCGGTGTCGGGTGATGAGCCGGTATAACGGCTGATCAGATGCAGGGAGGCGACCGGCACATACAGTTTGTCGTTGCCGGCATATTCCAGGGTCAGGAACTCGGCTTCGAACCCGCCCACCGACAGTTTCTGTAATCCAAGGTAGCGCCCTACACCGTGATCCTCGTGTACCACCGGTGCACCGGTGTGTAATTCAGTAAGGTTGCGAATAATGACATCGGCATCGCGTTTGGGGCGGCGGCGGCGTTGTTGCAGAGCGCGTTCACCGAACAGGCGCGGCTCGGTAATAATAATCAGGGCCGGTTCTGTCGTTAGCCAGGCCCCCTGTTCCATGGGTGCGCTGGTAATGGCGAGTTTTTCGTCACTGTCCCGGAACGCCTCCCAGTTTTCGACCACGCGCGGAGTGATACGGAACTCTTTCAGCTGGCCGATGAGGGCCTCACGCCGGCCGGCCGACTCGGCACAGATCAGGGTGCGTCCCGGAAAACCGGCGAGAAAATCCTGCAGGGCACCCGCCGGGCGTTCGGCACGGGGTTTTATCAGCAGGTCCGGCAGCACCCGGGTGGCAAAACATGCCGTAGCCGGTCCCTTGTCCAGCGATTCTGCACGTTGCACATCGATACGCGCACAGGCCGACAGTGCAGCCCGGGTTTCATCGTCCGGCAGGTAGAGCTGTTGCGGCGCTAGCAGCGGTCGTTCGATATCGTGGCGCAGCGATTCGTAACGTTCCGTAACTTCTTCGCGGAATGTTTCAATGGCCGTACGCGCGTCTTCGCCTGTAACCAGGCAGGTCGAGTGTGGCAGGTAATCAAACAGGCTGGCCGTCTGCTCAAGGAACAGTGGCAGATAGTATTCAATGCCGCCGGGAATCAGTCCGGTACTGACGTCGCGATAAATCAGGGAGCGTTGCGGGTCGCCTTCGAACTGGCTGCGCCAGGCGCGCCGGAAGCGTGTTATGGCGGCATCGTCGACGGGGAATTCCCGCGCGGGTAACAATTTGATCTGTTCGGTCTTGTCCAGGGAGCGCTGGCTTTCCGGATCAAAGCTGCGTATGGATTCTATGTCGTCGTCAAACAAATCAATACGAAACGGGAGCGTGCTGCCCATCGGAAACAGGTCCAGTATAGAACCGCGTACCGCAAATTCGCCGTGCTCCATGACCTGTGAAACGCATCGGTAACCGGCTTTTTCCAGGCGTCCACGCATGGCGTCGAGATTCAGCGTATCGCCGCTGTTCAGAATCAGACTGTAGCGGTCAAGAAATTCAGGGGGCGGCAGTCTCTGCAACAGGGTCGCGACCGGTACCAGCAGGATCCCCTTGTTGAACGTTGGCAAGCGATGCAGCGTTTCCAGCCGCTCGGAGATGATGTCCTGGTGAGGGGAAAAACGGTCGTAGGGCAGGGTCTCCCAATCCGGAAAACACAGAGTATCCAGTGCCTGGCTGGTACAGAAAAAGCTGATCTGGCGTTGCAGCTGTTCGGCTTCCTGGCTGTCCGGCGTAACTATCAGCAAAAGCCCGTCGTATTGCTGCGCAGCGCTGGCGAGTGCCAGTGGCAGACTGTCTCCATACAGTTTTGACCACAGCACCCGTGTGCCGGCTGACGGCAGGGGCGGATGCATGGGGTTGTGGGCGTCAGATTCGAGGTCTGATGTTGTGACGATTTGCTGCATGGTCAGTCAGGACAGAATGAAGCAGCGTATTTTCGCACAAACTGCAAAAAAAAACCGGCGCGGGACGCCGGTAAAGGGATGGGAATCGCTAAACAGTTGCTAGATGAACAGACAGACATCCGCTTTTTGGGCAACGGGGAGGAAGTACGTCGCCCCGACGAAATCGGTGACCTCGGGGATAAACTCACTCTGGTCAAAACCGAAAACATCCACTGTCATCTGACAAGCAATCATTCTGACATCGGCCTCCAGGCAAAGTTCACGCAGCTCTTCGACAGATGCCACACCCTTGTTCTTGAATGTTTTCTTCATCAGCCCGGTGGCGACTTTTTCAAAACCGGGTACGCCAGCCATCAGGACGTTTGGCATGGGCCAGTCGATATTCTGGAACCACCTGGGCCCAAACGGCATTTTCATTGGCATGGCAGGATTACCAAGCGGACTTACCTCACTGTTAAGTTCCTTTTTAAGCAGCAGCAAGCCATAGAAGGTAAAGAATATCGAGGCGTCCCAGCCGAGGGCTGATGCCGTTGAGGCAAGGATAAAGGGCGGATAGCCCCAGTCCAGCGTGCCTTTGGTGGCAATAATGGCCATGGACGGGGTTTTGCTCTCCTCAATCTCCTGTAATTTGGTGGGTAATAGCTCGTCAAGCTTACTGCTTAGCCACTGGTCCATATCAGCGTTTGCGACTACTGCGTTCATAACGTACCTCCTGTCGGGGGTGATGGGTTAGAGGGTCCGGTCACGTGCTTGAATACATACCAATTGGTATGTATAATACATACCGACTAGATGGTTTGTCAATAGCTTTCCATGATCAGTTCCCTAATAATGAGCGGAAACCGGACAGGCAGGTGAAGTATGGAAAGTGCCGAGAAAGCGCCCCGCAATGAGCGTAATCCTGATCAGACCCGCAGCCGCATTCTGGAAGCGGCCTTCATGGAAATGTACCGTAACGGCTTCCAGGGGATGAGGCTGGATGAAGTGCTAGGGACCACCGATCTTACCAAGGGCGCGCTGTACCACCATTTTCCCAGTAAACAGGCACTGGGTTATGCGGTGGTTGATGAAGTGATCATCCCGACCATGGAAGCCGTGTGGCTGCAACCGCTCAAGAGTGCGCCGGATCCGCTGAAAGGGCTGATATCGGTAATCGAACAGATGCCTGACAATAAGCCACCGGAAATGATCGAGTATGGTTGTCCGCTGAACAATCTTGCCCAGGAGATGTCGCCTTTGGATGAGGGCTTCAGACAACGGCTGGATTATGCGTTTCGCGTCTGGCACGACGTTACCCAGGAAACGCTGGAGCGTGCCCGGCTGCAAGGTACCATTCGCGCCGACGTAAATTGTGACGAAACGGCAACCTTCATCATGGCAGCGCTGGAAGGTTGCATCGGCATCGCCAAGAATGCGCAGAGTGTAGAACGGCTGCACGTGTGTAATCGTGGACTGATTCAGTTTATTGAGTCCCTGAGGCCCCGATAGCTTAAAAAAGGAATGGTATGTCGCGATTTTTGGCCGAACGGCTGGTGCGCTGGCGCTGGTTGTTTGTCGTGCTGGCTTTTGCCTTTGCGGGCTTCGCGGCGAGTGGCGCCCGCTTCCTGGGGTTTTCCAATGATTACCGGGTGTTCTTCAGCGAGGAGAACCCACAGCTTGTCGCTTTCGAGAATCTGCAGAATACCTACACCAAATCGGACAACGTTTTGTTCGTTATTGCACCGGCTGACGGCGATGTATTCACTCCGCATACACTGGAAGCTGTCGAGTGGCTTACGCAACAGGCGTGGCAGATTCCCTATTCAATTCGCGTAGACTCGGTTACAAACTTCCAGCACACCCGCGCGGAAGGGGATGAGCTGATTGTCGAAGACCTGGTCATGCAGGCAAGCGGACTTGGGCCGGGTGAACTTGAAAATATCCGTGCAATCGCTGTCAGCGAACCCCTGCTGGTCAATCGTATCGTTTCCCCCAGCGGTCACGTCACCGCTGTTAATGTCATCATCCAGTTGCCGGGCGTTGATCCAGCGGCCGAAGTGCCGGAAGTCGTCGGTTTCTCTCGTAATCTCGCCAGCCAGATGACAGAACGGTTTCCTGACCTGGAGATGCACCTTACCGGCATCGTTTTTCTGAACAACGCATTTTCAGAAATGGCGATGAAGGACATGCAGACGCTGGTGCCGGTCATGTTCGTCATCATCATACTGGTGATGGCCATCCTGATACGTTCGGTGTGGGGCACGCTGGCTACGCTCCTGGTTATCATGCTGTCAATTGTAACGGCGATAGGCATGGCTGGCTGGCTGCGTATCGAGCTTACGCCGCCTTCGGCCAGTTCGCCGACCATGATCATGACACTTGCCGTCGCGAACTGCGTGCACCTGCTGGTGACCTTCCTGCAGAATCTGAGACTGGCGGAATCAAAGTCCGCGGCGATGATCGAGAGCCTGCGCATCAATCTTCAACCCATATTTCTTACCAGCATCACGACCGCGATTGGATTCATGTCCATGAATTTCAGTGATGCACCACCGTTCCGCGACCTCGGCAATATCGTCGCTATTGGTGTCGTGTCGTCCTTTGTCTATAGCATTGCCCTGTTACCGGCGCTGATGCTGCTGTCTCCGGTCAGGGCCAGAGCAGCGCGAAGCCGTTCGGTGGCGGGCATGGATGCGCTGGCGGATTTTGTAATCAGGCATCGCAGGCCGGTGTTGTGGGGTATGTCATTGTCGATCATCGGCCTGGTGGCCTTTATCCCGAATAACGAACTCAATGATGAATTCGTCAAGTATTTCGACGAGCGGGTCGATTTTCGGGTGGATACCGACTTTACGACGGATAACCTGACGGGGCTGTACAATATTTCCTACTCACTGGAGGCGGGAGAAGCGGGGGGTATCAGCGAACCGGCATTTCTGAACAAGCTGGAGGAGTTTGCCGTCTGGTACCGGCAACAGCCCGAAGTAATGCATGTCAATACGCTTTCTGACACCATGAAACGGCTTAACAAAAACCTGCACGGTGATGATCCCGCCTGGTACCGGATGCCGGATCAACGCGACCTGGCGGCCCAGTATCTATTACTGTACGAAATGTCTCTGCCCTACGGGCTCGACCTGAACAACCAGATCAATGTCGACAAGTCCGCCACCAAGCTGGATGTCTCCCTGCAGAGTATCTCAAGCAACCAGACCATAGCGCTGGAGGAACGGGCGCAACACTGGCTGGCTGAGAATGCACCGGCTTCCATGCAGGTGCACGGTGCCAGTCCCTCGCTGATGTTCTCCCATATCGGTGCACGCAATATCCGCAGCATGCTCACCGGGACTACACTTGCACTGGTGCTTATCTCGTTTATCCTGATATTCGCGCTGCGCTCGCTGCGTATCGGTCTGATCAGCATTATTCCCAACCTGGTGCCGGCGGGGATGGCATTCGGTCTCTGGGGGTTGCTGGTGGGAGAGGTTGGCCTGGCCCTGTCGGTGGTAACAGGAATGACGCTGGGGATTGTGGTAGACGATACGGTGCATTTTCTCAGCAAGTACCTGCGTGCGCGCAGGGAGGAAGGCCTGTCATCCACCGATGCCGTGCGCTACGCGTTCCACAATGTGGGAACGGCACTATGGATAACCTCAATGGTGCTAATCGCCGGTTTTATGGTATTAACCCAGTCCCCGTTCAAACTGAATTCCGGTATGGGACTTTTGACGGCTATCACCATCGCTATGGCGCTGGTTGCAGATTTTCTGTTGTTGCCTACCCTGTTAATGACCCTGGACAAAAAGGAACACTATGAGACACCTGTGGCTACTGACCCTGTTAAGTCTCCCGCTTGACCTGCCGGCACAAACGGCGGAGGAACGCGGACTGGAGATTGCCGTTGAAGCTGATCGCCGTGATACGGGTTTTCACGACTCACAGGCGTCGATGCGCATGATATTGCGTAACAAGCAGGGCGATGAAAGCACCCGTGAAATCCGCGTTCGCACCCTGGAGCAGCTCGATGACGGGGACAAGAGCCTGACTATCTTTGACAAACCTGCAGATATTAAAGGCACAAACTTCCTGACCTTTACCCACAAAACCGGACCGGATGACCAGTGGCTGTACCTGCCGGCGCTGAAACGCGTAAAACGCATATCGTCGCGCAATAAATCCGGCCCGTTTATGGGCAGCGAGTTTGCCTACGAGGATCTGTCTTCACAGGAAATTGAAAAATACACCTACAAATACCTGCGTGATGAAGCCTGCGGCGAATTGCAGTGCTTTGTGATCGAGCGTATCCCGGTCGACAGGTATTCAGGCTATACCCGCGAGCTTGCATGGCTGGATCAGCAGGAGTACCGGCCACAAAAGATCGTTTTCTACGATCGCAAGAATGCCAAACTGAAAACGCTGGTTTACAGCAATTATCAGCAGTACCTGGGAAAGTACTGGCGCGCACACGATATGTTTATGGAAAATCATCAAACCGGAAAGAGCACGCGACTGGTGTGGGATAATTACCGGTTCCAGACCGGCCTGACGGAACGGGATTTTGATCGTAACAGCCTGAAACGGGCCAAATAGTTCAAATCCGTTACCGCCAACACAGGTATTACTCCCGGTCTGGCAATAAACCGGGGTAAATCAGAAGTTTCAGATACCCGCCCCTCAGGCCGATATGGTGAGCGAGCCCGTACAGAAAGAGCCTGCCTGCTCAACATCAACCAACCGGGGTGAATATGATGCAGTTCTGGAAATCAAAAAAATCCTCCCGTACAGCCGCGCGTATTCCACTACTAATCGTACTGTTCACCTTTTTTCAACCACCTGCCTTTTCCATGCAGATGTGGGAACAATTGCTTGAGGAACAGCTCGAGCAAGCCAATGAGGGTGATGCCGATGCCCAGTATGGCGTGGGCATCAAATATCTGAAGGGACTAGGCGTTAAGCAGGATCGCAAGGAAGCCATGCAGTGGCTGGAGCGGGCGGCAACATCCGGGCATGAGGGTGCGCAAGACAAGCTGCTACGCTTGCAGGACCAACAGAAGCAGTTCGAGAAACTTTTGGGCAAAGCGGAAGCCGGCGATCTGAAAGCGCAGTACGAGGTGGGGATCATGTACCTGAAGGGTAAAGGTGTCGAGACGGATGGACGCAAGGCGCGCTTATGGATAGGCAAGGCAGCGGATCGGGGCGTCAACAAGGCTGTCACCCGTCTGGGTATACTGTATTACAAAGGCGAGGGCGGCGCGAAA
>CAZWJB010000035.1:0-2352 GCA_964634485.1 uncultured Thiohalobacter sp.
AATTGAGCCGTATAAGGTGATCCATGAATCCGTTTATTGAACAAATTGGCCTAAAACTTAAAACCGAGCGCAATGCCCGACACCTGAATCAGAGCGATGCTGGCAAGAAGGCTGGATTGCACCGTCGAGAAGTAGGCGAGATTGAAAACGGGACTTTCCGGGGGAGTATATTGAAAGTACAGGACTATGCCATGTCACTTGGTTTTTCACTGACGTTGGAGATGAAACGTCGCCCAACCTTAGCGGAGTTGCCGGGGTTGTTTGATGAAAATTAAGACAGATCAACGCATACGCCAGATCAATATTAAGGTAGCCGGCGAGGTGGCTGGCCTCCTGGAAAAGAACGCCCAATTTGAATTCACATACCATTCTGACGCGCAGTTTCCAGTGGCGGTGGCCATGCCATTGGAAAGGCGATCCTATCAAAACGGGGCTTTATTCCCGATATTTGAAATGAATATTCCGGAGGGTTACGTTCGTCATCGCATTACGGAAAAACTGCGTAAGCACATACAGGTCGACGATATGCTCTTTCTGGCATTGCAGGGCAATGGCGGGATTGGTTGTATCGCCTATGAGACGGAGGGGGTCGAGCAAGAAGAAGTGGGCGCAGAAAGCCTGGCTGAAATATTGGCCTGGAAGGGCAGTAACGAACTCTTTGAAGAACTGGTTAATAAATATCTATTGCAATCCAGTATTAGTGGTATTCAACCGAAAGTTCTGGTGCCAGAGGCCACGGTGGAGACAGAGAAGGGCGCGTTAATATTGCCCTCGTTGATTGTTAAAAGTTCTGATGAAGCGTTTCCTCAACTTGCCATTAATGAATTTATTTGCATGCAGCTGGCAAAGTTCTGTCAGATTGAAACACCGGAATTCTGGCTATCTGACAATCAACAACTGTTTGTGATGCGCCGGTTTGACTTAAAAGACGATGATACCTGTAGAGCGATGGAAGACATGGCGGTGCTACAGGGTAAATCGACTAATGATAAATACCGGTCGAGTTATGAATCGGTTAGCAAGGTACTGAGTTTTTTTTCGTCAGAGATAAGCGCCGATAATGAAATCCTGTTTAAAATGCTGGTGCATAGTTGCATGGTAGGTAATGGTGACGCGCATTTAAAGAACTATGCCATGCTATATGATGATCCAGATAATATGCGCTTAAGTCCTTTGTACGATGTGGTGAATACACAAATATATAATCCTGCGGACACTCTGGCACTAACTCTAGGTAAGTCTAAGAGCTTCCCGGATCGTAAACGTATTATTGATTTTGGGAAATCCATTGGTGTTAAAAAATGTGAAGGAATTGTCGATGAAATGGCTGGCCAGATCAGAGATGGACTTGAAGCGTTGGCAGGTTATACGGAGGCGATGGAGTTAGATATTAAATCCACAATACTCGATAATATTCATCGGTCCACAAGCCGTACAGCAATTAAAACCCGTGTGGCTCGCAGATACACAAAGCATAACTAGCTACAAGCGAGCCCAAAGTAGTTCATGTTATGTCCGTGGATGTCCATTGGCCGGTACACATTAGTTGGCTCATTTTCCGGGTATTTAATTCTCTAACTTAGCCCGCCGCGCTCGCAGGACTGTCTTCACCGGTTTCGTTATCCGAACTGTGACCCGGTATCCGGCTGATGCGGGCGCCGAGTTGCGCCAGTTTTTCCTCGATGCATTCGTAACCACGGTCCAGGTGGTAGATACGTTCGATTAATGTCTCGCCTTCCGCCGCAAGTCCAGCGATAACCAGGCAGGCGGAGGCGCGCAGGTCGGTGGCCATGACGGGTGCGCCCTGTAACTTGTCCACACCGCGCACAATGGCCGTGTTGCCCTGCAATTCGATGTCGGCGCCCATGCGCTGCAGTTCCTGCACGTGCATGAAGCGGTTTTCAAAGATAGTTTCCTTGATGGTCGCGGTACCGTCAGCGATGGTGTTCAGGGCAACAAACTGTGCCTGCATGTCGGTCGGAAAGGCCGGGTAGGGGGCAGTGGTCAGGTTGACTGCATGCGGCCGTTTACCGTGCATATCCAGTTCAATACAACGATCATCGGTACTCACCTCGGCGCCCGCCTCACGAAGTTTTTCCAGCACAGCGTCAAGACAGTCCGGCCTGGTATTGCGCAGGCGTACTTTGCCACCCGTGGTTGCGGCGGCAACCAGGAAGGTGCCGGTTTCAATGCGGTCGGGAATAATTGTGTGGCTGCCGCCGTGTAACCGTTTAACCCCTTCAATGGTGATCGTGTCGCTGCCGGCGCCCTTTATACGTGCTCCCATTGCTGTGAGACACAGTGCCAGGTCGACGATTTCCGGTTCACGTGCGGCGTTTTCCAGCACTGTGG
>CAZWJB010000035.1:2452-5010 GCA_964634485.1 uncultured Thiohalobacter sp.
CACAGTGCCAGGTCGACGATTTCCGGTTCACGTGCGGCGTTTTCCAGCACTGTGGTGCCGTCTGCGAGGCAGGCGGCCATCATCAGGTTTTCGGTACCGGTGACAGAGACCAGATCGAAAAAGAAGCGCGCACCTTGCAGGCGGCTGGCTCTTGCATGGATATAGCCGTCTTCTATGCCGATCTCGGCACCCATGGCCTTCAGGCCCTGTATGTGCAGATTGACCGGGCGTGAGCCTATGGCGCAGCCACCGGGTAACGAGACTTCGGCTTCGCCGAATCTGGCCAGCAGCGGGCCCAGTACCAGAATCGAGGCGCGCATGGTTTTTACCAGTTCATAAGGTGCGCGTAACTCGGTGATACTGGAATTATCCGCGACCAGGTCCATGTTATCGCTGAGTTCGATACGGGTGCCGAAACGGCCCATGAGTTCCAGCGTGGTGGTGATGTCGCGCAAGTGCGGGACGTTCTGGATGGTTACCGGTTCTGCGCTGAGCAGGGTTGACGCGAGTACCGGCAGGGCTGCGTTCTTGGCGCCGGATATTGCGATTTCGCCGTTTAGTGGACCGTTGCCGATGATTTTCAGCTTGTCCATCAGGCCTGGTCCACCCCGGCTTGAGGTTGCAGCCCTGCGAATGCATCAATGATCCGGTCAATCTGTTCGTGGCTGTGTGCGGCGCTGACGCTGCAGCGTAACAGGCTGTCGTCATTGGGCGAGGCCGGTGGCATCACCAGGTTGACGTAGGCCCCGTGCTGCAAGAGCTCATTCCACCAGGCAATCGCCTGGTCGCGCTGTTTGACAGTGACTGCAATCACCGGGCTGACTTGCGGACTGACCTGGAAGCCGAGTTGTTGCAGACCGTTGTAGAGACGATGGGCGTTCTCCCACAGGCGTTCGCGCAATTCCGGCCGTTCCTGCATCAGGCGCAGCGCCACGCGCGTGGACGCAATTACCGACGGTGAGGGCGATGCGGTGAAGATATAGGAACGAATGGCAAAGCGTATGGCTTCCAGCTCGGCGTGATTACTGACGCAGTAACCCCCGATGGCACCCAGGCTTTTGCTGAAGGTGCCTACCACAAAGTCCACATCATCTTCGACGCCGGCTGCTTCGGCAACACCGCGGCCGTGTTTACCGAGCATGCCCAGCGAATGCGCTTCGTCGACCAGCAGCATGCCGCCGTACTTGCGTTTAACCTCGGCAATATCCGCCAGCGGCGCCTGGTCGCCCATCATGCTGTAGATGCCTTCGACGATGATCAGGGTGTTGTCAATGCGCTCGCCGAGGCGGCGCAGGCGTTTGTCGAGATCGGCAGCATCGTTGTGGCGGAAACGAATGATGTCTGCGCCACTCAGGCGTACACCATCGTAGATGCTGGCATGACTGTCGGCATCCAGCACAATGACGTCGCCCGGGCCGGCGAGGGTCGAGCCCAGGCCCATGGTGGCGGCATAACCGGTGGAAAACACGATCGCATGCCTGCGCTCGAAGTAGTCTGCCAGTTCCTGCTCCAGTCTGATGTGGTCCGCAAAGGTGCCATTGGCCATGCGTGAGCCGGTAGTGCCTGTTCCGAACTCTTCGATCGCCTGTTTGGCGGCCGCGATACATTCCGGGTCAAAGGTCAGGCCCAGGTAGTTATTGGTGCCCGCCAGGATGACCTGGTGCCCGTTGACCACGGCTTCCGTCGACGAAAGGATTTTTTCCGTAACAGCGCCAAACGGCATAATGTCGAGTGCCTGCAGTTCGCTACGGATATCTGCAATAGGCTGGAATTTCTCAAACAGGCTCATGGGTTCAGTTGCTAAGCTTTTCCAGTTGCAGCGCAAGGTCGTGTACCGTGCGTATATCCGGCAGGATGTTGAGCGGAATCGACATATCGAAGTGGTCCTCGATCTGTTCGATCAGTTCCATAACCTGCAGCGAGGTGAGGCACAGCCCCGTGACCAGTTCGCTCTCTTCATTGAGAATGATGCCCTGTTTGGCAAACGGCTTGAGGATCTCAAAGATACGTGCCAGGAAATCGTTGTAGTCAGGCATGGAAAAACGGTCGTCCGGATGCAGTTAACGGAAAATTGACGCGGCATTCACAAGCCGCTAGATTCAGAACGCTGAATTGTACTTGGAGTTGGGCGGTGGTGCCACGTGCGCCAGCCACACATAGCCGGGATTTATGAATCGACCTGTCGTTACCCCATCCGACCCGGCTGCCGGCTCTGATGATTCTACACGCTGCGTATGGCTGGTAACCGGCTATCGGGCCGGCGAGCGCGGTCAGATTCTGGCGCTGGCAGAGGCGCTGGGCTGGCCGTTCGAACTCAAGGCGCTCAGTTACCGCAAAAGCGAATTCCGTACCAGTCTGTTCCGCGGCAGCGATTTGCGCGGTGTTCGCCTGCAGGATTCCAGCGCGCTGGAGCCACCCTGGCCGGACCTGGTGATAACGGCCGGCATGCGCAACGAGCCGGTCGGCCGCTGGATTCGCGCGCAGTCCGGGGGGCGCACCCGGCTGGTGCATATCGGTCGTCCCTGGGCCTCACCGGAGCGCTTTGACCTGGTGATAAC
>CAZWJB010000035.1:5110-9445 GCA_964634485.1 uncultured Thiohalobacter sp.
TAGAGGAATTTCAGCGGCAGCTCACGGTTCCCAACTACCTTTATGACTGGCGGGCCGATGACCAGAGTAACCCCTATTTCGGCATTCTGGCGCTGAGCGACGAGTTGATTGTTACGGCGGATAGCATCTCCATGCTGGGTGAGGCCTGCGCGACCGGCAAGCCGGTATATATGGCGGAACTGGGCGGCTACGGCTACCCGATGCGTCCGGAGTGTCACAGTGAGGCGGATTTCCGCCTGATCGGGTTGACCTACAGCTGGATGATGCGCTTCGGGCCGCAGCGCCTCAGTCGTGATATTCGCCTGGTGCACAGGCAGCTGTTGTCCGAAGGGCGGGCGGTCTGGCTGGGACAGACAGCAAAACCGGCTTCAGGCGACGGTTTGTCAGACATGCATCGTGCGGTACAGAGGGTCAGAGCGCTGTTTGGCTATGTCTGATCAGGCTGCGCCCGGTTCCTGCAGTACGGCGCCGCCATCTCGCAAGCGGTAGACACGGTCAGCGGAATTCACCAGCGCTGTCTGGTGTGATATTGCCAGAATGGTCAAGCTGCCGAGCAGGGCTCCCATGGTTCTGCCAATCGCGGCTTCGTTCTCGGGGTCCAGTGCGCTGGTCGCTTCATCCAGTATGAGCAGCTTCGGTTTATGTACCAGCGCGCGTGCGATCATGATTCTTTGCCGCTGCCCGCCGGACAATCTCGCGCCGCGCTCACCGACCGTGCTGTGTATTCCCTGCGCCATGCCCGCTACGAATTCCCAGGCGCCGGCGCCCTGCAAGGCCTCGACAGCATCCTCTTCGCTCAGTTCGGGGTCATCCAGGGTAATGTTGTGCAGAACGGAATCGTGTAACAGCAGGGTTTCCTGTGGCACGTAGCCAATCATGTGGCGCCACGCTTTCAGGCTGAGTTCATCGAGCGGAACATCGTCTATGGATACAATCCCCGACTGTGGTCGCAGCAGACCAATAACGATATCAACGACTGTGGTTTTCCCTGAGCCGGACGGACCGATCAGTGTAGTAAGGCAGCCGGCGGGTATTTCAATATCCATATCCGTCAGAACAGGATGTTCGTCATAGGTAAAACTGACGGCTTCCAGTTTTATCGATCTGTCCAGTGTCGGCTGCCTGCCTGTGCCCATGACTTCCCTGGCTTGCTGCGCTTCATGAATAGTATTCTTAAGTGACCAGAAGGCACTCTCGCCGAGCACCATTTTCTGATATTGCTTCTGTACCTTGCCCATCTGATTGAGCATCTTGCCCAGCAATGCGACCAGTACCAGTACCGTTGCGAATGGCATTTCGAATTTCTCCAGCGCTACGAACATGCCGAGTGCAATGAAGAGGATAAACATCTCTTCCTGGGCCGAGCTGAGTAGCGCCGTGCTGAAAATCTGTTTTCGCAACGCTTTGTTGAGCTTTGACGTTTTGTGGGCAAGTACCGTGTCCGCGAGGTGTTCTCTTGCCATTGCCTTCAGCGGTTTAACGGACTGCAAGGTATCTGTAAGCCGGGTCAGCAGTGCTATCAGCAGGGTAGTCTGTCGTTTGCCGGCTTTGCGGGCCATGCGTACCAGAAAGTGGGATATGCCGATGATGAACGCACCTGCCACAATACTTGCCAGTGTGGCTTTCCAGGAGACTGCAACAGCGACGGAACCATAAATTACCGCCTGAATAACAAGTGTGATAACAGTCGCGCCGTTTACGAAAGAGTCCGAGGAGCGTTGTGCCTCGGTCGCCAGGCTGTTGGTCAGTTTTCCGATCGGCTGGTGCAGGAAATACTCCCATTTGACGCGAAGTACAGCACGCAGCATTGCCAGCCTCAGGTCAGTCGCAACCTGGGCCGCTGTGTAACCCACCTGCTTTTTGGCAAGCAGCAGCAACAGGCTCTTCAGTGTGACAGCTACAACAATGATACTCAGCAGCACACCGATGGTAGGTTCCAGGCCCATGTCAGCCAGGGTCTCATTTACGATACGTTCAAGGTCGTTTTCCGGCTCGTCTGTAACGGTCTCACCCCTTGCGCCCATATTACTTTTGATTGCGACATTGAGCAGGGGCAGCAGCGCAGACAGACCGATACTTTCCGCTATGCCGGCGGACAGCAGAGCCAACAGCATAAGTGCTGATTGCCAGGGGTAAGCGCGGAAGAAATTCAGCATCAATCGCATAGGACAGACTCAAAGACCGGAAAATGGAATGTTGTGTGGATGGGGCCTGGGTTGGTGCGGATTATGCCTTGAGTGAAGTGCGGCGACAAATTCAGCGCATCCGGTAGATCAGGATGCCGGCAGCGCTGAATACCAGCGTGACGGGCAGAAAGGCAGCCAGTGCAGGGGCCAGGCCGGCGATCGAGCCGCCGGTCTGTATGAGCTGGGACAGCAGATAAAACAGAATGCCGACACCTGCGCCGATGGCAAGGTTTTTTCCGAACCCACTGCTGCGGGTGGTACCGAGCCCTCCCCCGATCGGGGTTGCCAACAGCACCATGGCGCCCGCGGTCAGTGGCAGGGAAACCCGCTGCCAGAACAGTTGTTCGATACGTTCCGAGACCTGCTGAGTGGACTTCAGGTAGCCGGAATATTCATACAGCCCGCTGGGCGTCATCCCGGCCGTCGACAGGGGCAACGCAGGGAGCTCATCACGCGACCAGAAGGGCCCCATTTCCAGGTGATCGAGGTGCTGACTCGTGAGACGATCGTTTACCAGCGATTTTTGTCCGACATCGAGCAGATCCCAGCGCCGGCTTTCGTTGAGCCGGGCGCGGCTGGCATAGACAAAATTCAGCAGGCGCCCTTCCTTGTCAAATTCGTACAGGTAAATACTGCGTGGTGCGTTGCTGTGTTTCAGGGTACGTACATTGAAGAAACTGTAGCCATTATTGGACCACAGGCCTTTCCCCTTCAGCAGGTTTGCCTTGTTGCTGCGAATGAGTATTTTGCGGATCTCCGCCTCCTGGTAAAGGGGAGCTGCAACAAATTCACTTACAGCGTACAGCGTAATAACCAGTGCAATTGCGGGAACCGCAACCGAGCGAAAAAATCTCAACAGAGAGACGCCCGCTGCGCGGATGGCAATAATTTCGCTGTTCTTGTTCAGTCCGGCCAGCGCCAGCATCGACCCCAGCAGGATGATGACCGGAGCCAGTTCCATGGAACGCTGTGGCAAGGTATAGAGCACAAAATGCAGGACATCCAGGGTCTGGTAGTGCTCGGTAACACGATCCAGTTCCTCGATGAACACCAGCAGGCCGAAGATGGATGACATCACCAGCCATACCAGCACCCAGCCTTGCAGGAGTTTCCAGGCGATGTAGCGGTCGAGGCAACCCATTTCAGTTTCTCCAGCGTTGCAAAGCGGGTACACCCATAAGACCGGCGAACAGCAGCAGCGGGAGTGTGTAGACCCACCACAGACCGGGGAAGCCGGGGATCTTGCCATCCGCTACCCAGTTGCGCGAAGCACTGGTCAGGATGAACAGGCCGACATAGACCAGGATAGCCACAACGAAGCTGTGATAGCGGCTTTGTCTGGGGGAGCTGCGGCTGAGTGGAACAGCGATCAGGGCAAGAATCAGCGTTGCAAAGGGCGTCGATGTCCGCCACTGGAACTCCGCAATATCCTTGCTTGCCTGTGATCTGGCCAGGCTGGCGGTGGGTTCTGCTTTTCTCCGGTAGCTGACGTCTTTGGTGACTTCCGGGATCGGTACAATCAGTTCCCCGAACTTCAGCGTCGTATCCTTGCTGCCATGCTGATCCAGCAGATAGCTGTAGCCATCGTGGAACACAAAACTGCGTTGTTCACCAGCACGGACAGGCGGGAGAAGTGCTTCGCGGGCATAGGTGACCTGTATTTTGTCACCTTTTTCACTTTGCAGAAAAACCTCTTTAAGCCGGCCTTTCTTCTTGTCAACATCGCGCGCAAACAGTACGTATTTGCTGCCTTGCAGTTCGATAAAGCGGCCGGGCTCGATTTTGCGGATATCGAATTCGGCGCGCGCTTCGGCTTCAATCTGGTAGCTTTGGCGGTAGGCCCAGGGCCTTGCATACAGGGAAATGACGCCGACTATTATGGAGACCAGAACGGACAGCAGAATGATGGAGCGGATAACCCGGGACTCGCCGAAACCGGAGGCGCGCATGGCCACCATTTCCGAATCCCGGGAAAAGCGGCTCAGGGTGGCGATAATGGACAGGTAGAGCGCGGTCGGCAGTAGAACCTCCATCGCGATAATGCTGTTCAGTCCGATCAGACGGGCAACAATCGACAGGGGTACCTCGCCCGCAGCCGCCTGGGAAAGTTTGACAGCCAGGCTGTAACCGGTAAAGACAGTGACCAGCA
>CAZWJB010000036.1:0-6415 GCA_964634485.1 uncultured Thiohalobacter sp.
TACCTGTGCGTGCAGCCTGTCGAGAGCATCCAGTACCTGCGAGAGCGAGTTTCGTAGCGGCTCGATCAGCCGTTCGGCGTCTCCGGTATTGTTTCTGATTGCGTCTTCCAGTTGCCTGGCGGCTTCCTGCAGTTCAGACGCCCCGATATTCCCGGCGAGACCTTTCAGGGTGTGCGCAAGGCGTTGGGCTGTTTCACCATCATTCCGGTCAAGTGCCGCCAGCACTTCGTCGGCCATATTTGCCTGGCTGTCACGGAATTTAAGCAGGATACTGCGATAGAGTTTCATGTTGCCGGCCATCCGGGCCAGGCCGGTTTGTGTGTCTATACCGGGTAATCGCGGCAGTCCCCCGGTGCTGGACCCCGGTTGATCAGCATCTGCCTGACCTGAAGCTTCGGATCCGGGCGCTACCCTGCGATGTTCGGGAACCTTGATCCAGCGACCCAGTACCGCGAACAGTTCCTTCACATCGATGGGCTTTGCGATGTGGTCATCCATACCTGAGGCCCGGGCTTCTTCCTGGTCGCTGACCAGGGCGCTGGCGGTCGTGGCAAGGATGGGCAACTGCTTGAAGCGCGGGTCCCTGCGGATTTCACGCGTGGCCTGGTGACCATCCATGACCGGCATCTGGATGTCCATCAACACGGCATCAAAGTAGTCGGGCTTTGCCATAAGAGCATCTATACACTCTTTGCCATTATTGACTATGGTGATGTGCGCACCGGCACCCTCGAGGATCTCCTGTGCGACCTGCTGGTTAATTTCATTGTCCTCGACCAGCAGTATGCGCGCACCAACGACGTGTGGTGGCAGTTGCTCTGCGCCACTGCCATGGCGTCTGGCAACGCTCTTGCCGAACGCTTGCAGAATGCCATCCAGCAGCGTGGAAGGGGACACCGGTTTCACCAGCACCCCCTTGATGGGGGTGTCACCGGTATTGCGCAGCAATTCCTCCCTGTCGAAGGCAGTCACCATGAGCACCGCCGGGATTTTGCCAATCTTCTCATGGTTACCAATTCGTCGTGCAACCTCGACGCCATCCATCTCCGGCATCTTCCAGTCTGCCAGCACCAGGTCAAACGGCGGCTTGGCCGTTTCCAGTATGCGAATGGCTTCCGCACCACTGCCGGCCTCTTCTACAGTGAAGCCGAAGCCATCCAGGTAACGGCCAAGGATGACGCGGGCTGTCGGGTTGTCGTCTACCACCAGCACTTTGAGATTTCTGACTTCGGCCTCGACGGTATTTTCTGTCTTCAGGCGGGCTGGATCAGCGCGACCCAGACGCGTGGTAAACCAGAAGGTGGAGCCTGCGCCCGGTTTGGATTCAACGCCGATTTCACCGCCCATCATTTCCACCAGCCGCTTTGATATGGTCAGGCCCAGACCGGTGCCGCCAAACTTGCGGGTGGTCGATGCGTCGGCCTGTGTAAAGGACTGGAACAGCTTTGCCTGCTGCTCTTCACTCATGCCAATGCCGGTGTCACTGACTGAAAAACGCAGCAGAACGTCGTTGTCATCAGACTCAAGCACACGGATACGCAGGGTGATGTCTCCGCTGTCGGTGAATTTGACTGCGTTATTCATAAGATTGATCAGGATCTGTCCGAGGCGCAGCGGGTCGCCGACCAGTGCGAAAGGCAGGTCACTGTCAAAGTCGAAAATCAGTTCAGTGCCTTTTTCACCGGCCTTCATGCTGATGACGTTGGCCAGGTTTTCCAGTACTTCGCCGTGCAGATCAAACGGGACGGTTTCCACGTCCAGTTTGCCGGCCTCGATTTTGGAAAAGTCGAGAATGTCGTTGATGATGCCAAGCAGCGCCTTGGCCGACCCCGAGATCTTGTTCAGATAATCACGCTGCCGGTTGTCCAGCCCGGTATTCAGGGCGAGGTGGGAGAGACCGATGATGGCATTCATGGGGGTACGGATTTCATGGCTCATGTTGGCCAGAAAATCACTCTTGGCACGACTCGCGCTTTCTGCGATCTGCGTGGCCTGTTCCAGTTCCGCCTGCAGGGTTTTTAACTCGGTAACATCCACCATGCCACCAATCATTCCCCCGGGTACCCGGGGCGCGATTTCAAACGTTGTACGCCAGTACATCACGTCGTGGTTTCTGCCATCGGCATAGGACAGGGTGCGTTCTTCCTGTCGGAAGCCACCCTCACGGATAAGGTCGTTATCAGCCTGCTGCAGGTTTTGCCTTTCCTGCGCGGGAATAAAATCCAGGTCGAGTACTGTCTTGCCGATGAGCTTGTCCCGGCTGATGCCAAACGCCTGTTCGACAGCCTTGTTACAGGCGGTGAAGACTGTATTCACGTCTTTTACGAAAATGGGAATCGGAATGGCATTCAGCAGCGCTGACTGGTAGGCCAGCATTCTCGAGCGTTCGCGTTCGCGCAGGACCGCGCGCCGCAGGTAGAACGCGAGCGTGAGAGACAATACGAATGCACCCAGTGGCAGCCACAGACTGCCAGGATTCCGGAATGGATAGAAACCGGGATCGGCTGCATAGGCAATGATCGTCCACGGCCGGTTGGCAAATTCGATCTCGTTGACAAGCTGCTGGAAGTCGTCCTCCGATCCGGCTACGGAATGTTCATCCTGGTTTGCGTTGAGCAGGGGCAGATGGCGATACAGGAACTTTTCGCTGTCAGCCGCCTTGGTATCCTCGAATACCAGCTCCAGTCCGGCCGGGCTGGTGTGCCGTTCCAGTATCGTTTCGATCATCGGACCGAATTCAAATACCGCCACGGCAAAACCTTTCAAGGCTGCCAGCCGTCGTTCGGCTGTTTCCAGAAATGGCATCTGTTCGTAAATCGGCAGTGCGACAGCGGTACCGTAAATATCCTGCCCGGACTGAATCAGTGCAATCCGGCCGGAAGCAATCGGCCGGTTTTCGCGCGCGGCGCGCAGCAGTATCTTCAGCCGTTCGGGATTGCCGCCAGGATCATAGCCAAGTATAGGTCTGTTCAGCTCAACCGGCTCTGCATACAGGACCGGGAAATAGCGATCCCGCCCCGGCGCGGGTTGCATGTCCCCCTGCCTGTTCTTGTCGGCGAAGAAAAACGTGTTGCCCATTTGCTGCCGGGCATCCGCTTCTATGCGTTCGCGATCCTCATCAAGGACTACTGGCAGCCATTCCAGGGCTACCAGGCCGGGGAAGTTCTGCAAATCCCGTTCGACCAGCAGCCGGAACTCGTCCCGGTCGACAAATGACGAGGCATTAAAGCCGGAACGGATGTGATACAGGGACTCGAGATAGCTGCTTACGCCAAACTGGATGGCTTCGCTATGATTTGCGACCGCGGATTCGAAAGCGCTCCGCACAGTGACCTTGTTATTTTCCTGCAGCAGGCTGAACAGCGAGTACGACAGCAGGGCACCCAGTGCAATGACCACCCAGGGTGCATACATGGTGTGACGTTCGGCACGGTCTTGCGTGCTGCTGACACGGATCCGGTATGCCAGCGCCAGCGTCACCAGGGTGCCAAACAGCAGGAAGCCTTCATCAGCAGCGTTTTTCGCAGCCAACCCCAGATCCGCCACCAGTTGATGTTCGTTGGCGCGCAGTGCCTGCCACATGGCGAGAGTGAAGGTCATGCCGGTGATGATGACCGGCACCGGCAACCAGCCGGGTGGCTTTTGTCCCGGACGCTGTTTCCGGTCAGAACCCAGGCTCAGGGTGATAAATGCGCTTCCCAGTACGACAAAGCCCGCTGCGGTGTGGATAGCCATTCTGGTCAGGTGGCCCCAGCCATAAGCGCTTTCGATACCGATGAAATAGCCGGAAAAGGCGGCGATGCCGAGACCGATAATGATGGACCCGAGGGTGGCGACCCAGGCCAGGCTGCGCGCGCCGAGCCTCGCTGAAGCGCCGATCAACAGCGCAACGCCGGTGAGGCTGAAACACAGTGCGGTATTGGGCGCCATGCGCCCGGGGTTGGATGTTCCAATCTCGATATAGTGCTGCATGAACAGCTGGTCGATGTGCAGATCGGCGCCGAAAATATATTCAACGAGCGTCAGTGCGCCAACAATCAATACGGCAGCGCCGAATATCTGTGCCGTGCGCAACCATGTCCAGGCCAGCGCGAGCAATCCGGTACCGCTCAGCACAAAACCGAGTGCGGTGTTGTACTGCATGGCTACAAAGGCCGGGTTGACCTGTATCAGGGAGGTATTGTGTGTATACCAGCCCAGCAGTACCACGCCGCCAAGCAGCAGTGAAGCCAGGCCACCAAGGTTTGTCAGCAGGAGCAGATAGTGTTGCGAAAGTGGAACTGTGCCTGCCGCGGATTTCAGAGTTGCTGTTCCAGATCGGGTGCCGGGTTTTCTTCGTAACGTTCCTTGATATCCAGGAACTCCGGCAGCGCGGAGTGCATAATGGGTACCAGTTGCGGATCGAAGTGAGTGCCTGCTTCTTCATCGATGAGTTTGACGGCGTCCTCCACACTCCAGGCTTTTTTATACGGGCGCTCGGTAGTGAGTGCATCGAACACGTCGGCGACGGCAACAATACGTCCAGGCAGAGGGATATCTTCACCTTTAAGCCCGTTGGGGTAACCGCTGCCGTCCCATTTTTCGTGATGGGAGAGGGCTATTTCCCGGGCCATGCGCAACAGCGGGAAGCTATGCTCGCCGATGATTTCGGCGCCATAGGCGGGATGCTGACGCATGATGTGCCATTCGTCATCGCTTAGTTTGCCTTTCTTCAGCAGGATGCTGTCGGGAATACCGATCTTGCCGATGTCGTGCATGGGCGCCGCACTGAACACCAGATCTATCCATTCATCATCCCCGCTCAATGCTTCGGCGATCAGGCGTGAGTAGTGGCTCATGCGGATGACGTGCAGACCGGTTTCATTATCCTTGTATTCCGCGGCCCGGCCCAGGCGGCGGATGATCTCCATGCGGGTCTCGATCAGTTCTTCGGTGCGTTCACGGACTTTGCGTTCCAGCTCCCGGTTCTGGTCATACAGGGCCAGCTGGGTGCGCACGCGGGCTTGCACCAGTGGCGGACTGATGGGTTTGGCGATGTAGTCGACGGCGCCGAGTTCAAAGCCACGCTGTTCGTCGGCCACTTCGGTTTTAGCGGTGACAAAGATGACCGGGATTTTCGCCGTGGCCGGGTCGGACTTGAGTTTTTCACAGACCTCGTAGCCGTCCATGCCGGGCATCATGATATCCAGCAGGATAATATCCGGCCGTGGTTCGGTTGCCGCGATCTTGAGTGCGCGTTCCCCGTTGAGTGCTGCCTTGACCTTGTAATCCGGCCGCAGGACGCCGCTCAGAACGTCGATGTTCTCGGGGGTGTCGTCGACGACAAGAATGGTTTGTTTTTCAGTGCTCATGTTCATTGCTGCTCGTGTTGATGCGGTTAACCGGTTTGGCAAGCCGTCGGCGACGTGAACGGGGCTATGTTGGTGCGCGACTAGCTGTCGTGGCTGGCGCCGAATCCCAGCCAGCGCCACATGCGGGTCAGTATCCCGATATTTTCAGCCTCCTGGCGTGGGACAATGACAGTAACCTGGCGACTGGGCGGGAGTGCCCCGGGTGTAGGGTCCGGGAGCATGGTTCCGCTTATATCAGCCAGCCGTTCATCTTCGAAGGTGAGGGTGACACGCTGGCGTGCAGCCAGGTTTTTCCCGTCACTTCCGGGGTCGTACTCGTAGAAATAATCCCAGCGATCGGCGTGGAAAGGGTCGTTCAGCATAGGCGCCCCCAGCACAAACTGCGACTGTCGCTTGTTCATTCCGATGCGCAACTGGTTGACCATGTCCTGGGTGATGACATTGCCCTGCTGGACTTCGATCCGGTATACAAAAGGCAGTCGGTTGATGATTGGATCTTCCGCGCAGGCGCCGAGGAAAATACTTGCATTTATGGTAATAAGGATGAGAAGCTTTCGCATCAAGAAGCACATCTGATTGCCCGGTAACCGGGCAGGATAATAACTGAAACGGCAGCTAAACGGGAAGTAAAACCATGGAATCCGGCGAATTACGCAAAGTGGGACTGAAGGTTACGCTGCCGAGGATGAAGATTCTCGAAATCCTCGAAACCAATGAACCCCGACATATGAGTGCGGAAGACGTGTACAAGGTTTTGCTGGAGGCCAGAGAGGAGATCGGACTGGCGACAGTTTACCGCGTTCTTACCCAGTTCGAAGCGGCCGGCCTGGTAACACGTCATCACTTCGAAGGCGGCCACTCGGTGTTCGAGATGAATCAGGGACATCATCACGATCACATTGTGTGTTACCAGTGTGGCAAGGTGGTCGAGTTTATCGAAGAGACCATCGAACGCTGCCAGGAAAAGGTCGCAAAAAAGGCCGGCTTTAAAATCCGCGATCACTCACTGATCATCTATGGGGATTGTACAAAAAAAAATTGCCGCAACCTGAAATCCTGAAGAG